>JBGSRB010000252.1:0-2531 GCA_041737735.1 Anaerolineae bacterium
AGCACCACCACCAGCGCCGATGCCAGCGCGCGCTCGGTCAACTTCACCATCAAGCCGAACATCAGCGTCAGCGCCAGCAGACCCCACAAGAGCGACACCACCGCCGGCGCGATCACAGGTGGCACGCCGAACGCGCGCATCAAGCCGACCGCGCCCGCGCCCGTCATCACATACAGCGGATACCCCGTCGCGTGCAGCGTTCCCCACTCGTTGAGGACGATCTGCGTTTCGCCCACATCGATCATGAAGTAATGTTCCGAGCCATTCGGGATCACCTGCATCAGCGGCACATAGCACAGCAGCAGGATCACCAGCGCGCCTAACCACAGCAGCAGCGGGCGTTGGATGTGAGTTCGATGAGTCATTGTGTCCAAAAGCACACCCTTTTTAACCTTCTCTCATGCGCCTAAGATACGCTCTTCTCGTGAGTATTGGTAGAGAGAGTGTGATGATCATGTTACAAATTGGACAAGTAGCACCCGAATTCGCCTTGCCCAACCAAGATGGTACGACGATTCGCTTGAGCGATCTGCGCGGGCAAAAGGTGATCCTCTTCGCGTTTCCCAAAGCGGGAACGCCCGGTTGCAATTCGCAAGCGTGCGAGTTCCGCGATGAATTTCCGGCGATCAGCGCCAGCAACGCGCGTGTGTTCGGCGTCAGCGCGGATGAGCAAATTGACCTGCAAAGCTGGAAAGACGCCAAGAAGCTGCCCTATGAACTGCTGTCCGACACGGAACACACCATGCTGAGCGCTTATGGCGCGTGGGGGATTTCCGTGTTGGGGTTGATCCGCGTGCCGGTGATCAATCGCTCGTATTGGGTGATCGATGAAAACGGCGTGTTGATTGATATGCAGTTGAATGTGGGACCCAAGCAAAGTGTGGAAAAAGCGCTCAAAGCCGTGCAAGGCGTGACGGCAGGGCGGTAAAGTGGGGAAAGGGCGTCTTGAGACGCCCTTTGTTTTACGTATCGCTAATTACTCGTCAAGATTTTCATCGAGATCATCGCCCAGTTCGTGATCTTCGACCGGACGGATCGTGAACATATAGCCGATGCCGCGCTCGGTGCGGATATAATGCGGGTGGTGCGAATCGGATTCGAGTTTGCGCCGCAGACGGTGCATATGCACACGCAGCGTATCTTCATAGACATCCTCGTTGGGCCACACACGCGCGATCAGCGTGCGATTTTCGACCACCTGCCCCGACCGCTTGAGCAGAATATCGAGCAAGCGCGACTCGGTCGGCGTCAGCCCGTAGGCTTTGCTGTTGACGACGATGCGATTGTGCGCGAAATCGATGCTGAGCTTATCATCCACGCGAATGATCGGCGCGCTGGCATAATCGAGTGAGGGCATCCGCGCCAACACCACCTGAATGCGCGCTTCAAGCTCGCGCAGTTCAAACGGCTTGACGATGAAGTCTTCGGCGTATTTCTTCAAGCCCTGCACGACGGTATCGGTGTCGTTGGTGGCGGTGATGAAGATGATCGGCACATCCGCCATTGATTTGAGGCGGTTGGACAGGTCGAAGCCGTGCATGGTGGGCAAACCGAGATCGATCAGCGCGATGTGAGGTAAGCCGCGCATCTGGACATGATCAAGCGCTTCGGGGCCATCAGCAAATGATGTAACCTCAAAGCCGTGCGCGGTCATGTAATCGGTGATCAGCTTGTTGATGTTAGCATCGTCTTCAACAAGCAAAATTTTGGTTTTACCCATGCGTGCCGCCTCCTCACAATCTAACGTTTGAAGTATCCATTGTAATGAATATACAACGGTTGTAACAAACGCGCCAGTTGGGATCAGGATAGCAGCAGGCTAGTGGGTAGAGCGTTCCATCGAGGGGCGCGAACAGGGATGTATGGGGGCTGGCACGCGCCAACCCCCACCGCCTACGCTTTAACCCTCGTAATACTCATCAGCCAGATCGAGCGCGCGGTCGAGCATGGCGAGTCCGTCTTGAAGCTGCTGCTCACTGATCACCAGCGGCGGTGTGTTAAAGACCATATTCCAGCGGATAAAAGCGTTCATGCCATCGACGCGCAGCGACTTGGCGATCTTGCCGAGCGCTTCACTGGGCGCGCCGTTCCACGGACTCAGCGGTTCGCGCGTGTCGCGGTTCTTGACCAGTTCGATCACCTGATGCAAGCCTGTGCCGCGAATATCGCCAATCACCGGATGCTTTTCGGCTAAATCCATCAAGCCTTTGCGTAAGACTTTACCCATGCTTCGACTGCGCGCGATCAAGTCTTCGCTGTGATACACCTCCAGCGTGGCGATGCCCGCCGCGCACGCCAGTGTATGCGCGCTGTAGGTCAAGCCCGCGTAGAGGGTGGCTTCATCGAAATACGCCGCGATCTCGTCGCTGACGATGGTCGCGCCCAACGGCACATAACCCGACGTGACGCCCTTGGCAATCGCCATGATGTCGGGTTTGACATCGGGATAATGATTCACGCCGAACCATTCGCCCGTGCGCCCGAAACCACTCATCACCTCATCGACGATCAGCAGGATGTCGTATTTGTCG
>JBGSRB010000485.1:0-2696 GCA_041737735.1 Anaerolineae bacterium
AACGTGACGGGACGCGCGACCACCGACGACGGCGCGACGTGGTATCTGGTGGATGGGGTCAACTGGGTGGCAGAAACTGCCGTGCTGACGTATGGCACGTGCGGATCGGTGCGCGAAGTAGCGGCGCAGGTGATCCAGCAGCCTGTGCCGAATGTGTCGCAGCCGGGGCAGGACAGCGTGACGATCGCCCATAACCTGCTGCCCGCTGGACAATCGATCTGGCAGGCGTTCACCGGACCCGATACGCTGGTGGGAACGTGCAACGCGCCGCCGATTGCCGCGTGCGATTTTCCGTCGGCAGTGATCACCAACCCGAATGGCTCGATCCAGTGGCGCGGACAAGAACCAATGCCGTTCACGATGAGTCCGACGGGTGCGGATGCCTTCGCCTATCGCGGGCGCAATGGCTTGAATAACGCCAATGTGACCTTCACAATGTATTTCACAAGTGAAGCGACATGGGCGGGCGTGATGCAAATCGTGTATGACAATGATCCGGCGTGTACGCACACCTTTAATTACACGGCGAATCGAATTCGCTAGTTTTGAGGACAATGTCAGCTATGAAAAAGATGACTCGTGGGCTGGCGATCGTTGTGATCGCCTTGATCAGCTTCGCGTTGGCGACAGCGCAAGGTGAAGTTACCGGGTTCACCACATCGAACTTGAATATGCGCGCCGAACCGAACAGTAATGCAGCGGTGATCACGCAGCTTCCGGTGAACACGACGGTGATCGTCGAAGGGCGCAATGAAGAGTCAAGCTGGTTGCTGGTGCGAACGGTGGACGGATCGGCGCGTGGATGGATGTCGATCAACTTCTTGGGCTTTGACCCGCCGATTCGGATTCCTGACCTGCCGATCCGCACGGACTTAGCCGCGCCGCCCCCCGCTGAAGGTGAAGGCGGCGAAGCTGCGCCTGTGCCAGAGCCGACTTCCGCGATCCCGTTTGAGCGCACGGATTATCCGGCGTTGTGGATCAATAACGCGATCATCCGCAACGCGCGGGCGATTTATGCGCGCGGCATTCAGCAGGGGAATAACCCGAACGCATTGACCAAGATCGGGGAAAGCAACACGGCGGGAACGGTGTATATGTGTCCGTTCCATTATGGCAATTATGATCTAGGCGAATATGGCGCGCTGCAAGGCGTGGTCGAGCGCTTCAGCGTGACGGGTTCATGGTGCCATTATAATCACACGGCGCAGAACGGCTTCACGACGGCGAGCGTGCTTGACTCGCTGTGGGCGTCGAGTCCGGAATGTCAGGCGGGGGAAACGCCGCTGGATTGCGAGCTTCGGTTATATCAGCCGAGTTATGCGCTGATTTACATCGGCATCGCGGATATGGCATTCTACACGCCCGCGCAGTTCCGCCAGAATTTAACTGATCTGGTGACGGCGTTGAGCCGACGCGGCGTGGTGCCGATTTTGACGACGTTCCCGATGGATGATCGTTTCAGTGATGGCAACCCGCAGCGCTTCAACGCGATGATCCGTGACGTGGCGACGCGACAAACGCTGCCCCTGATCGATCTGCGCTCGGCAACGTATGAGTATGCGAATCGCGGCACGGGCGCGGATGGCTATCATCTGTCGGTGCGCGACAACGAATTTACGTCGTTTGGCGGCGATCAGAATGAGTTCGGGCGCACGCTGCGCGAACTGCTGACGCTGCAAATGCTGCAACAGTTGGCGTTTTAGGATAGTCAATTGATGGATCGTAGGGGTGATGAACTGCGTCGCCCCTACAAATAACCCACTTGAATCAAAATTGGTAATACAAACCCTGTTCTCATTTCCACACGAGCCAAATAACTTATGCAAGCACTGTTGAAAATCCTGCTGATCGGGTTGGTGGGTGGCTTGATCGGCGCGTGCGCGCCTGTCGCTACGGTTCCTACGCCCGCGCCGCAGATCATCACGGCGACTCCGTTGGAACTGCCTGTTGTCACAAGTGTGCCGACGATTGCACCGCTGCTGACCGATACGCCGACGATTGCGCCGACCCAACCGTTGATCGTGCGCGATGCGCTGTCGGGCGAACGCGAATTGTATGTGCGCGATCAGCCGAGTACGTTAGCGGTCATCACGCGACGCGTGGCGTTCGATACTCCGATGACATTCGCGGGGCGTACGGGGGATAACCGCTGGCTGTATGCCCTGTTCGAGGATGACAGCGAAGGCTGGATCATGGCGCGCGCGTTGGATGCTGGCGTCGTGATCGATGGGTTGCCGATTCTGGCGACCGCGCAAAATCTCGATTATGTCGCGCTGATTGCGGCGGAAGCGGCGGACGGCGTGGCGCTGCGTGAGAATCCAAGCACGACAGCGGAGTCGCTGCTGGTCTTAGATGCGCTGACGCCTGTGCAGTTGGATGGACGCTTGAACAGCTTCGCGTGGGTCAAAGTGACGACGATTGACGGCGATTCGGGGTGGGTGCTGCCCGCGCAGTTGGATGTCAATTTTGATCTGGCATATCTCAATGTGCTAGAAGTCGAGTTTGTGCAGGGGCGCGTGAGCGAAGTATCAGGCGGGTTGCGGATGCGCCAGCTTCCGGGTGACAGCGGGCGCGTGATGATTAATCTGCGGGCGCTGACTGAACTGCGCTTGAATGGACGCACGGCGGATAACAATTGGCTGCTGGTTGAGATTCCCGAAGGTTATGAGGGCTGGGTGGCGGCGGCGTTCGTCGAG
>JBGSRB010000255.1:0-3765 GCA_041737735.1 Anaerolineae bacterium
CTGGACTGCGCGGCGGATCGGCGGCTGTGCCACCGCGTGAACCTATCGCCAATGACAGCGACGCGCGCAAGATCAACCCGCCGACTACACCGCCGCCGCCCGCGCCGCTGCGCCGCATGAACAAAGATTGGAAGCTGCCCTCACCCGCCGCACTGTTGACCAGCGGCAGCGACCAAGAGATCGATCACGAAATGCTGCTCAAGCGTGCCAACACCATCGAAGAAACACTCGACAGCTTCGGCGCGCCGGGGCGTGTGGTCGATGTACGCACGGGTCCCGTCGTCACGCAGTTCGGCGTCGAACCGAATTACATCGAAGGGCGTGGGGGCAAGAAAAACCGCGTGAAAGTCGGCGCGATTGCCGCGCTCGATAAAGACTTGCAGCTTGCGCTCGGCGCGAAATCGATCCGCATTGAAGCGCCCGTGCCGGGTAAAGGCTACGTCGGCATCGAAGTGCCGAACGAAAAAGCCGAAATGGTGCATCTGCGCGACGTGATGGAGGCGGAGAACTTCCGCAAGGTCAAGTCGCCGCTGGCGATTGCGCTGGGGCAAAGCGTGGATGGCGCGCCGATCTCCGCTGACCTGACGACCATGCCCCACCTGCTGATCGCCGGGACGACTGGTTCGGGTAAATCGGTGTGCGTGAACTCGATCATCGCCAGCCTGCTGATCAACAACAGCCCGCAGCGGCTCAAGTTCATTATGATCGACCCCAAGCGCGTCGAGTTGACGCCCTATAACGGCATTCCGCATTTGGTCGCGCCCGTCGTCGTCGAAGTCGAGCGCATTTTGAGCGTGCTGAAGTGGGTCACGCGCGAGATGGACGAGCGCTATCGCAAGTTCAGCGCCAACGGATCGCGCAACATCGAAGATTACAATAAGCATCTGCCGCACGGTGAAGAAGCGCTGCCCTACATCGTCGTGATCATCGACGAACTCGCTGACCTGATGATGCAAGCGCCCGAAGAAGCGGAACGGGTGATCACGCGCGTCGCCGCACTTGCTCGTGCGACTGGCATCCACTTGGTGATCGCCACGCAGCGCCCCTCGGTGGACGTGGTTACCGGGTTGATCAAAGCCAACTTCCCTGCGCGCATCGCTTTCGCGGTGGCGGGCAACACCGACAGCCGCGTGATCCTCGACCAGCCCGGCGCGGAACGTCTGCTTGGTCGCGGTGACATGCTCTACGTCAGTGGCGACTCGCCCGCGCCCGTGCGTTTGCAAGGCGTGTTTGTGTCCGATAGCGAGATCAACAACATCACGCGCTTTTGGCGCGGACAAATGACCGACGAGGATATGATCTACGCGGCGCGCCCGCTGTCGTCGGTGTTCATAGAAGCCGATGATCGCGCTGATGGCAACAATCGCCGCGATGACGGTTCGCGCGGCTCGGCTGTCGCCTATTGGGATCGTGAGCGCGACGCGCAGCGTCCGTCAGCGGCAGGCTTGGGCAGCGACGACGATGACGAAGTCGATGATGAAATCTACGAGCGCGCCGTTGATCTGGTGCGCCGCGAGAACAAAGCATCGGTGTCGCTGTTGCAGCGCAAGCTGCGCATCGGCTATACCCGCGCCGCCCGCCTGATCGACATCATGGAAGAACGCGCGATTGTGGGTCCCGCGGTCGAAAACAGCAGCAAGCCGCGCGAGGTACTGCGCCCGCACTCGACGCCGTGATGCCCTAGCAAGCAGCGCCAGCGCGCACAAAGGATGAAGGTAGACCATGTCCGTGCAAACCGGTTTAGACCGCTTAATTGCGGACGACTTCGCGCCAATCCAAGCAAAGCGCGTCGGTCTGCTGACCAATTACGCCGCCATCGACGCTCAGATCACCAGTGCGTTCACCGCCTTGCGCGCGGGTGAACGCGCTGGTCATTTTGTCTTGGCGGCGCTGTTCGCGCCCGAACACGGGATCGATGCCGCGATCCGCGCGGGTGAGTTAGTCGAAACGATTGAGCAGCACGGTGTGATCGTCCACAGCTTATATGGCAAAGCGCGGATACCCACGCCGGAAATGCTCGCCCCGCTGGATGTGATCGTGTGCGACCTGCAAGATGTGGGCGCGCGCTTCTACACCTATGTCTCGTCGGTGTCGTTGATGCTCGAAGCAGCGATCACAGCCGGCAAACCCGTGATCGTGCTGGATCGCCCCAACCCGATTGGCGGGCAAATCATCGAACATGCCCCGCTTGATCCCGCGTTGGCGTCGTTCGTGGGACGTTTCAATATTCCTGTGCGGCATGGGCTGACGCTCGGTGAATTGGCGCTGCTGATCAATGAGCGCTTTTTATCAGCGCGCGTCGATCTCACCGTGATCGCCTGTGACGGCTGGCGGCGGTCGATGTTGTGGGGCGACACCGGACGCTTGTTCGCGCCGCCTTCGCCCAACATCCCCACATGGGAAACCGCGCTGCATTATCCCGGCTCTTGCTTGATCGAAGGCACCACCTTATCGGAAGGACGCGGCACAACGCTGCCCTTTCAGGTGGTGGGCGCGCCCTATATCAATAGCGAAAAGCTGGCGGAAGCACTCAACCTGCTCGAAACACCCGGTGTGCGTTTTCGCCCGCACACCTTTCAACCGTGCGCCAGCAAGCATGAAGGCGTGTTGTGTCGCGGCGTGCAGGCGCACATCACCGATGTGAGCGCCTATCGCCCGCTGAAAACATGGATGCAGGTCATCCACACGATCCGCACGCACTATCCCGCTGATTTTGGTTGGCTGCCCACCGCCGATGGCGAAGCGCAGCATTTCGACCGCTTGATCGGTTCGCGCGCGGTGCGACCACGCATCGACGCGGGCGCTGATCTGACCGATCTGTTCGCTGACTGGGACGCCGCCGCGCGCGATTTCGACGCCATGCGCTGGAGCTTTCTGTTGTATATGTGACGGTCAGCGGGCATAATCGACAACATTCGTTGACCAATCAGCAAAAGGATAGGCGCGCATGTGCGGACTTGTCAGCTTATTTACAGCGCTTGTGTTTGGCGTCGGCGGATTTTTATTTCTCGGCGTACAAACACCCGTCCGACCCGAATTTCCCGACCCTATCCTTAGACCGACGGCGGAGATCGCCGTGCCGGAAATGCCCGCGCCGCTTTCCTGCGAACCATCCGACGCGGAACAAGACCGCGCGACGCTGGTCGAACTGGGTGAAACCGTGTTTGAAGCGGATACATGGTCAACCGACATCCGCGACGTTGCCAGCAAAACCGTCGGACAATGGGACTCGTTCCAATTGGGTGCGGTCGCTTTTGCTGAACTGCTGCATTACGACTGTGGCGTTCCCGTTGACGCCATCGACACCTATTACAGTGACGACAATCTGGCGATCATCCAGAGCAACTATGCCGCATGGGAAGTCGTAGATGAGTGTGAGCGCGGTGATGTGCGCCTGTGGCAGTTCGCGCTCGATTTTGAAGGCGCATTGTATGAGCAGCGCCTGTGGGTGGAACAAATTTCGCCCACGCGCGTGCTGTCGGTCAGTTTGACCTTTCCGCTGACCGCCACCGAGCAAATGAATCGCTACGCCGCGCGTCTGCGTCCTGAGTTCACCGTGTGCGGGGGCTGAGCGCGTGCAGTTCACTTATCAACATGATGGGGAGACCTACACCGTCACGCTCGAACGCCAACCCGACGACACCTATCGCGCGTTGATCGCTGGCGTGACATATCAGGTCACGGCGGCGCAGATCGGCGGCGCGTGGCGTTTAAGCATCGACGGCGTGCAGCACACGATCATCACCGCTGGCAGCGGCAACGAGC
>JBGSRB010000540.1:0-1611 GCA_041737735.1 Anaerolineae bacterium
CGTGCGCGCCCTGTGCGGCGGCGAGTTCAAAGGCGGGCAGGGTGTTCATGGGCGCGTAGGCTTTCGCGCCGCGATGCCCATAGACCAGCGCCGCGCCGTCACGCGCGGCTTGCAGAATCAGGTTATCCGTCAGGCTCATGATCACGTTTAGCCTTCGCGCTCGATCATCATCAAAGCGGCGCGCATGAAGCCCAACGCATACGCCATGCCCGCGTGCCACGGCGCGGCGCACGTCATTTGCGGGGTGTGATCGGGGATCAGCACGCCGTCATACTTGTTCGCTTTGAGGATGCGTAACACGCGGATCATGTCGATGTCGCCTTCATCGATGAACACTTCGTGATACTTTGGCACTTTGCCCTGCACATTGCGGAAATGCACATAGCCGATGGCGTTCTGCTTGCTGTAGTGATCGACCACGTCGTATAAATCGCCGTCGGTCATCTCCGCCAGTGAGCCGACGCAAAATTCCAGCGCGTTAGCGCGACTCGGCACGATGTCGAGCAGGCGTTGATAATACTGCGGCTGATAGACCAAGCGCGCCGTATCGCGGATCGTCGGCATGGGCGGGTCGTCGGGATGCGCCGCCATGCGCACGCCTGCGGCTTCCGCCACGGGGATGATTTCCTGCAAGAAGTGGGTCACGCGCGACCAAAGCTGCTCATGGGTCACGGTGCCAATCGTGCCGGGCGGCGCATCGAGCGTATACTGCATGTTCCATACGCTGCCGTTGGGAATTTGCGTCTCGGTGGGACCGTCCGCGCCTAAAAAGCCGACCGATTCCGCGCCGCCGCGCGCGTAGGGCCCTTCGACGTGTCCCCACACTCCCGCGATGCTGAAATTATAGCCCATCACGGGGATGCCAACGCGCCCCAGCGCCCGGATGAAGTCTTTGATCCGCTCGATCTGTTCGTGCTTCTTGGGACCGTCCAATAGCACATCGTGCCAATGCGTAGGATCGAAGTTTTCGATCGCGGCGAGTTCCAAGCCCGCGTCGTTGATCTCACGCTTGAGTTGGGTTAAGCCTTCCTCAGTCCACAGTTCATCTTCGCCACCCGCCAAGCCCCAGCCGGTGTCGCTTTGTGTGGGGATGCGCGGTTCTGAACTGAAATAATTGACGAGATGGGCGACGATGTGCGTCGCGCCCGCCTGTTGCGCAAAACGATAATTGTCGGGCGTCAGCATGTGACGATACAGCCCTAAACCTAATTTCATGGTGAAACGGACTCCTTGTAGGGGGCAGGTTGCAGCGCTGATTGTAGCGAATTTGCGCCAAGCACGCGCACGATCAACCCGACCGCCACCAACGCGATTACCCCGCGTGTGATCAGCGTGGCGTGGGCAACACCTACCGCGCCGAACGAGTCGATCAGCAGCAGATTCAGCCCTAAATTGAGCGCCGCCGCGCCCACGCTCAGCGCTAACTGTGCGCCCGTGCGCGCTTGCAGCAGCAGCACGCGCACACACAGCACGATCACCACTTGCAAGCACAGGCTGAGCAGCAAGGGCGCGAACACCGCCGCGCTCAGATCAACGCGATCAAACGCGCCGCGCCCGAACAGAAGCCCCATGATCGCTTCGCTGAACAGCGCGCCGATCACGCACAGCGGC
>JBGSRB010000541.1:0-1950 GCA_041737735.1 Anaerolineae bacterium
GCCCCGCTGGATGTGTCCACGCTGGCGGGGATCGCGCTCGGCGACGTGATCCCGCTGGCGGCGGTGCGGCTGCGCGCGGATGCAATCACGCTCGACGAACCCGATTTTGAGGACATGCGCTGGATCATGCGCGCGCCCTGAGTAGAGAAAGGCATACACCATGATCACACCGTTAGGCGGCGGGTTGAGTCCGTTGGGCGTGGGGCGTGGATACGCCAGCGCGCTCATGTATAAGGACAAGGTGCTGGGATACAGTCCGTTGGCGTATTGGGCGCTGGACGAAACCAGCGGATCGACGGCGGTCGATGCGACGGGCAGCGGTTTCGACGGCACGTCGAGCAACGTGACGTGGGCGGGCGAAGCATTTGTCGATGGCGGGAACGCGCCGACGTTCGACGGAACAACCAGCAGCATCGACGTTTTCAGCGCGGGCTTGAGTGCGGTGTATCCGCACAGTGCGGGATCGCTCATGGCGTGGTGGCTGACCACGTCCGCGGTGATGAACGATGGCAATCAGCGGCGCGTTTTTAACGCGGAGGGCGGCGCGTCGTATGTGATCCGCAAATTGGCAACGCCAGCAACCACGATGCAGTTGTTCCGCCAAGCGCGCTCCTACCCGTTCACGTATCCGGGAACGGTGTGGACGCAGGGCGTGATCACGTGGGATGAAGCTGCTAATTTCACTCACTTTTACGTGAACGGCAGCAGCGCGGGATCACTGATAGCGGGAACAGCCACAGGCAGCTTGAGTCAGGCGCGCATCGGCGCCCAAAACCCGGGATCGTTTCTGTGGAGCGGCGCGGTCGCGCATGTGGCGATCTTCGATTATGTGTTGAGCGCGGCGCAAGTCGCGGATTTAGCAACGGTCTAACGATCTGAAGGAGTCAAAAATCATGGCAAACGCATCAACCTATGTGGCGCAGACGCGCGGACGAATCGGCGCGTTAATGGCGGCGGTCGAAAGTGTCAACGCCGCGCTGAACGAATATACCGCGCTCGGTGGCGCAGATTTCACGGGCGATCACTGGCTGGATGAGCAGGGTCAGCCGCGCGACGATCTCGATCTTACAGCGGCGCAATTCGTGGACGCGATCGCGTCGTTGCAGGCGGTGATCGCGCTGCTCGACACGGGACACGCGACGAATCTGTATCGCGCGAAGGGCTAACGCTCATGTTAGAGCAAGTCGGAAACGCGGTCGCGTTTTATTGGTTTTTCAGCGCGAGTAAGCAGGGCAAAACCGGACTCACGGTGACGGTCGATGTCTATCGCGGATCGACCAGCATCATCACGGGCGGCAGCGCGACGGCAATCGGCGGCGGGTTGTATCGCTATGTGCTGGCGGCGGGCAGCGTGACGAGCGCGGATGAATATCTCGCCATCGGCAAAACGAGCGACGCGACGGTCGATCAGCAGCATATTCCGGCGCTGTGGGTGGTCGGGCGCGCGTGGGTCGAAGATGTTGACGCGCCGATCAGCAGTCGCGCGCCCTACAGCGCTGAAGTCACGGTGCTGTCACCGGTTGAACCGGACACGGGCGATCTCACGCTGCTGCGCGGCGACGATTACACCGCATCGAGCGGGCGCGCGCTGCCCACATGGTCGAATCCGGCATGGACGGCGCACAACCTCTTAAGTGCGATCAGCGTGACGTTTAAGGCGCAGTCGCGCTATGACGCGGCGGTGTTCGCGCACGCGCTGACCGTGATCGACGCGACGACGGTGCAGCTTGAACTGACGGGCGCGCAAACATCCGCGTTCGCACAGGATTCGTATCGCTTTGATCTGGAAGCCGTACTCAGCGGGGGCGAAGTGGTCACGCTGGTGCAAGGTGAATTGACGATCCGCGCGGATGTGCGGTGATGCTAAAACGAAAGGACATAACCATGTTGGATACATTCACGCGGCTGATGCGCAGTCGCAAGGTGATCATCGCGCTGGCAGCGCTGGCG
>JBGSRB010000263.1:0-4889 GCA_041737735.1 Anaerolineae bacterium
GCCCTTGAGGGTTTGCGACCGGCAGCGGGATCGGAGTGCGTTGCTCAATACCTTGATGCGGGCGGGCGCAATTATAGTACCCGATGTATTCGGTAAGGACGTCGTGTAGGTGCCGATGGTCGAGAACGATGAACCGGTCAAGGTATTCTTCGCGGGCAGAACGGATCCAGCGCTCGGCAAACGCATTCGCTTTCGGTGCGCGTACCGGTGTTTTGATGATGTCGATCCCTTCGGTTTCGAAGATGGCGTTGAAGACGGGCGTGTACTTGCTATCGCGATCGCGGATTAAGAAGCGCGTTGGATAGCCGGTCTCTTCAAGCTGCCACAGGAAGTTCCTTGCCTGCTGATTGACCCAAGCGGAGGTGGGGTGCGGCGTGATGCCTGCGAGATGAACGCGACGTGTTCCAATTTCAATGAAGAAGAAGACGTAGAGTGTCTGCAAGCGGAGCGTTTCCACGGTGAAGAAATCGCACGCTAGGAGTTGGTGACGGTAGTGTTTCAGAAACGTGCGCCACGAGGTTGTGCGTCGTTGGCGTTCTGGGGCTGGAGGAATGTTGTGCCGACGCAGGATGTCCCGGAGGGTCGTTTCACCGATCGTCACCCCGAGCTTTTTCAGTTCCCCGTGCAGTTTACCCCCACCCCAACCGTTCTCGCGTGCCAGTCGCAACACCAACGCTTCCACCTCGGCGTCGGTTCTTAGGCGTCCACCCCGATTTCTCGCTGAGGCATAGGTCCATTTTTTACGAACCAAGTCGCGATGCCAGCGCAACAAAGTGTCTGGTTGAAACAGAAGCAAGGCGCTGCTCAAGTACGCGCGAGCGGGTTGCCCAGTCTTTTTGAGATACGTAACGAGGGTGGCGAACAGGAGCTTTTCAAAGCACGCGAGCGACGGCCCACGTTGCTGACGACGGCGAACAACCGCAAGCTGTTGGCGCAGGAACAGGATTTCCAAGTCTTTCTGATCGAGCGCTTGCCGAATGACATGCAGAATGTCGAGCAAGAAAGCCATGAGTTGGTGAAGCGAATGCCAGAACATAAAGAGCGATGACCAAACTAAGTTATGAAAGGACGTATCTTATCAGACGAGTTCCGTGCTTGGTCGAGAGCACAAAGTATAGATAGGGTTTTCGCACCGTACACGCTCCAGATTGTAGAACGTGTTGTGGTGCATCGATGTAGGGCTTGAGGTGTGGGCTGTGCGGCGGGCAAGGTCAAACATCCGGTGTGATGCCCACGCACAGCAGAAAGCACATGAAAGCCGAGGGAAATTCATCAGCGCCCCGACGACTTCGAGCGTACGTCCATTGCGGACAGCGCTTTACTGCACTCAATAGATGCAAGGTCAGATCAATCCCCTAAGCACCACATAAACGCTGCTTCCCAAGCACTGCTATTCACATGAGTCAGGGCGAATTGTCTGCTCGTGCCGAATTTGGTTATAATGACGCTTGGCATTACCCAGAAAATAGACTAGGTCAAGTAGGGAAGTGTGCGTGTCGATCCATTCTGAAGAAGCCCTCGAACGCTTACTCGTTGGCAATCGCCGTTATGCCGCGATGCGCCAGCTTCATCCGCGCCAAACGATCATGCACCGTCAAACCCTCGTGGATGGACAAAACCCGATCGCAGCGATTTTAAGCTGCTCCGACTCGCGCGTGCCGTCTGAACTCATTTTCGATCAAGGACTCGGTGACTTATTCATCGTGCGAACAGCGGGGCATGTGGTTAACGAACTCGTGCTTGCCAGCCTTGAGTATGCGGTTTATGTGCTGCATGTGCCGCTGCTGCTGGTGGTGGGACACGCGCGATGCGGCGCGGTCACAGCCGTGATGGATGCACAGGTTATGCCGGGGCATCTACCCAATCTGGCGGATCATCTGCGTCCGGCGTTTAACGCGGTTGATCGCGGGGCAGACGATGCCATCGAGCAAGCCATACGCGCCAATTCGCGCCTCACGGCAGCGGCTCTGACGCGCACCAGCACCATCCTTGACGACGCTGTGCAAGCGCATCGCCTTAAAATCGTCGCGGCGCGCTACGATCTAAGCACCGGTCGCGTGGAACTGCTCGACGTGGAGTAACCGCACGCAGTTTCATTTCATCTTTGCAACGCTAAATTTCGAGGGAGGGCGGCTTGCAGTTATCCAGCTCGAAAACCAGTGATTTCGCCAAAGTCGATCAGGACATCCAATTCCTGATGCAATGCTTTCGCGAAGTGCTTGAAGAAAACGGCGAGTCTGCTCTTGCCAACGCGCTGCCGTGGCAGGACAGCAGCGCCTCACCTAGCGATCTGGCGCAGATCGATGCGGGGAAACTTACCCAAGCCTATTCCATCGCTTTTCAAATGCTCAATATCGTCGAAGAAAACGCCGTGGTGCAGTATCGACGCCAGCTCGAAAAACAGGACGCCGCCAGCCGCTTTTCCGGGCTGTGGAGTCAGAATTTGCAAGCGCTCAAGCAGCACGGTCTACCCGACGAGCAGGTGGCGGGCGAACTGGCGCGCATTCACATCGAGCCAGTGCTGACCGCCCACCCGACGGAGGCGAAGCGTTATACCGTGTTGGAGCAGCACCGCAACCTGTATCTGTTGATGGTGCAGCTTGAAAATCAGATGTGGACGCCACAAGAACAGCGCTTGATTCGCGAATCGATCAAAACAGCGCTGGAGCGACTGTGGCGCACGGGCGAGGTTTATCTCGACAAACCCGATGTCGCGTCGGAAGTTCGCAACGTCGTTTACTATCTGCGGCGCGTCTTCCCGCAAGTGCTGGAAGGCGTGGATCAGCGCCTCTATCAATCATGGGTCGAGGCTGGTTTCAACCCTGACTTACTCACCGATCCCGAAAATTTGCCGCGCATCACCTTCGGAACGTGGGTCGGCGGTGATCGTGATGGTCATCCTCTGGTAACAGCCGAGACGACGCAGCAGACGCTAAGCGAACTGCGCGCCAACGCGCTCGATCTGCTGCGCGAACAGTTGACCCTGCTGGCGCAAAAGTTGAGTCTGTCGCGCTTCTCGCACCACATTCCCGACGCGCTGCATCAGCACATCGACACAATCGCGGGAACGCTGGGCGACGATGGACAGCAAGCGCTTGAGCGCAACCCGGAAGAACCGTGGCGTCAATTCATCAACTTGATGCTGGCGCGCCTTCCCGACGGGCAGACGAACGCCCCATCCTATGCGACCGCCGAAGAACTCGAACGTGATCTGCGCCAACTGAGCGCGAGTCTCAGCGAAGTTGGCGCGCGTCGCCTTGCGGACGCTGACGTCGTTCCCGTGATTCGCATTGTGCAAACGTTCGGCTTTCATCTGGCAGCCTTGGACATCCGCCAGAACAGCCGCTTTCACGATCTGGCGGTCGGGCAACTGTTGGCATCCGGCGGCATGAGCGATACCCACTTCGCTGATTGGAATGAACAGACGCGCCGCGACTTCCTGAACGCCGAGTTACGCAGTCCGCGCCCGTTCACGCTGCCCGATATGGCGCTGGGCGCAGAAGCGCACGCGGTTTTGTCCAACTATCGGATGCTTGCACGAACCATCAAGCGGGATGGCGCAGCCGGGCTGGGTGCGCTGATCGTTAGTATGACGCGCGACGTTTCCGATCTGCTGGCGGTGTTCTTGCTCGCCCGTGAAGCCGGGTTGATCATCCAGACCGACGAGGGGATGGTGTGCCAGCTTCCGGTCGTGCCGTTGTTCGAGACGATTGACGATCTCGAACGCAGCCCCGCGATCCTGCGTGATTACTTGGCGCATCCGCTGACGCAGCGCAGCTTGCGCGCTCAGCAGCAGCGCCGCCAGACGGATCAACCTGTGCAGCAGGTCATGATCGGTTACAGCGACAGCAATAAGGATGGCGGCATTTTGGCGAGCATGGCGAGTCTGTATCAGGCGCAGCGGCGACTTGCCGAAGTGGGCGACGAGTTCGGCGTGCGGATTCGCTTCTTTCACGGGCGCGGCGGATCGATCAGTCGCGGCGGCGGTCCCACGCACCGCTTTATCCGCGCCTTACCGCACGCGGCGCTGCGGGGCGATCTGCGCCTCACCGAGCAAGGCGAAGTTATCGCACGTAAGTATGCGAATCGCCAGACCGCCATCCACAATCTCGAATTGCTGGTTGCCGATACCCTGCGCGTCTCGACGCTTGATCGCTCGGGTGATGCCCAAGCGCACCCGCTTGAATCCGTGCTGCATGATCTGGCGCAGGCAAGCCGCGTTAAATATCAGCAGTTGCTCAATGAAGACGGTTTCATCGGCTTTTATCGCCAAGCCACGCCCATCGACGTGATCGAGTCAAGCCGCATCGGATCGCGCCCCAGTCGCCGCACCGGTCAACAAACGCTGGCAGACTTGCGCGCCATTCCGTGGGTGTTCAGTTGGAGTCAATCGCGCTTCCTGCTATCCGGTTGGTATGGCTTAGGCACAGCGCTCGACGATCTTCAGCTTCGCGACGCCGACGCTTTCGAGCGCTTGCGCGAGCAGGTGTTTCAGTTGCCCATCCTGCACAACATCATCAGCAACAGCGCCAGCAACATCATGCTGGCAAACACCGATGTGATGCAGGAGTATGCGAGTCTGGTCGAGGACGACGCGCCGCGCGCGCGCATCATGGGGCAAATTCTCGACGAACAGGCGCGGACAACGCGCATTTTGGAGCAGATTTACGGCGGCTCGCTGTTCGAGAAGCGTCCCAACGTCGCGCAGGTGATTCTGCTGCGGCAAGCGCCGCTCTACCGCCTGCACCAACAGCAGATTACGCTGCTGCGCGCATGGCGGGCGAGCAAATCAGACGACACGCTGACGCAACTGCTGGTGACGATCAATGCCATCGCCAACGGGTTAGGCACGACCGGATAAGCATTTGGGCCGCACCCACTTTATGTGG
>JBGSRB010000552.1:0-5742 GCA_041737735.1 Anaerolineae bacterium
TCGCCACGCTTGCCGATCATCCACCGTTGATCGCAGTCGAAGCGCCCGATGTGTTCGGCAGCGTCGCGCCGCGCTGGAACACGCCTTTATTCGGTGGGCTGCTGGCGCTGGTCGCACTGGTGATCACGTGGCGGGCGCGGCGATTTGACATGGCGCTGATCACGGTCGGCGTGGGGATGCTGCTGGTCAGCCCGTTACGCGGTGATGCGCCGCCGCTGCTGTTCGATGCGCTGTTGGTGATCACGGGTGTGATCAGCAGCCTGACATGGCGATCACCTGTTAAGATTATCAATTTGCTGTGAAAAATTCGCCTGTTTGCGTGACAAACCCGCAACCTTTGCTTGCCACAACGCTGACCTACTGTAGAATGTAAACATATCACAATTTCTGAGGAGTCCCGGTAATGGGCAGAGTAGAGCGCGAAATTCGTCTGCTTAGCGGCGCACAAACAAACATTGGTCAAATTCGTGAAAATAACGAGGATAACGTGCGCTTGTGGGAAGATGATACCTTCGTGGTGGCTGCTGTTGCCGATGGAATGGGCGGCGCGGTGGCGGGCGAGGAAGCCAGCCGCATCGCTGTGGATGCGATCAAAGCGGATAGTTTGATCCCCGGCGCGGATCGGGACGCATTTCTCGCCAAACTCAACGACGATTACATCATCGACAAATTGTGCGACACCGTGCGCAGCGCCAACATCGACATTGTGCGCAAAGCCATTGTGCATCCGGAACTGCGCGGCATGGGAACGACGTTCACGCTGGCGTTCGTGCGCTCGAACAGCGCCATCGTCGCGCATGTGGGCGACAGCCGCGCATATCTGGTGGATGGCGTTAGCGGCGGCATCAAACAGATCACCGCTGATCACAGCTTTGTCGAAGCGCTGGTTGCCGCCGGACATATCACGGCGGAGCAAGCGAAAGAACACCCGATGCGGAATGTGTTGTATCGCGCGCTGGGTCAGCATGAAGACATCGAGATCGATGTTTACGAAACTGATTTACACGCCAAAGATCGGCTGGTTTTGTGTTCCGATGGGTTGACGCGCCACGTCGAACCCGACGAGATCGCGCGGATCGCCCGCGAAAACGATGATCCGCAGGCGATTGCTGATGCGCTGATCGAATTGGCGAACGCGCGCGGCGGCGAAGATAACGTCAGTGTGATCGCCATCATTCTCGACGGCGAAAGCGAAACGCAAGCCAGCAACGAGGCGCTTGAAGACACCGAAGATACGCTGGTGTTCCGCACCCCCACTGCCACCACCCTGCAAGGCAAGTCGTTATTTGATAACGACGACGACACCCTGCAAGGGTTGCATCTTGATGAACGTAATCCCCGCACCAGCGATGCCGAAGGGCGCGACGTTCGCAAGCCGGAACCCTAGATCGGCGGGTTAGCGCAAGCGTAAGCGGCTAACGCAAGCGTAAGCTTTGCGCTTGAACTTCATCCATCGCGTGGATCGTATCTTGCAGACTATCGACCTCATCGCGAATTTCCAGACGCAGGCGCTGAGCGCGGCTGCTATCCACTTCGCGCGTGCCTAACACCGACATCTGCGCGAACACCGTTCCCAATGACGACAAGGTGCTGTTCAGTTGAATTTCGGCGCGCTTGGCGCTGTCGAAAGCGCTGTTCAGGTTATCAAGCTGAAGCTCCAGCCGTTCGAGCTGTTCTTGCAGGTCTTGACGCACAGCATCACTTTTCTCAAGCTGAATCCGCTGCTTCACTTTCTGAATTTCCTGCGGCACACGCCGCCGATCCGCTGCGACCAGCGTGTTATCGTCCAGCGCGTCGATGTGCAGCGCTAGATCGTACATGTGCGCGATCCAGTCGTTGACATCGCTGACCGTTTGCTGAAGCTGCACGCGCATCGCGCCATCATGCTGCTTGACGAGCTGCATCATGTTGCGGCGGTAGTTCAGCGCTTTGTCGAGTTGTTCGCGCGAAACCGGACTCTTGATGCGGCGCAAATCAAAGCGCTGCTCGAACTCACGCGCGATGGCGTCGGCGTTGGCATCGGGATCGCTGAGCGACGAGATCAAGAATGATCCCTGTGCAATCGCGCCCGCCACCAACCAGAACCAATCTTGCCACCATGGAAATGGGTCTTTGACGAATAAGAACAAAATACCGGTGATCGCAATCGTCACCAGACTTTCCCAGCGCGTCAGCGCGCGCAGCAAAACTGCGCCAAGCGCTCGATTCGTGATGTCAGTGCGTGCCATAGCTGTTAATTTCTCCTCACCACCCATTACGTGGGCGAGGCGGTTTGCGTTGCGGGTTTGGTCGTGATCGATCTTCCCCCGTGACGCAAGATCAGCGGGGGAAGATGAGGTTGATCAAGCTTACTGCGCGTTGCCGCCGCCCTGATTACCAAGCAAACGCTGACGGCGCTCATCCAGTTGGCGATCCACTTCGCCGCCGCGCACCGCGTCTTCGATCTGTTCACCCAGATTGCGCGAGGCAACTTCGAGGCGCGCGTCCTCTTGATCGACGCGGGTACGCACGCGCTCGGCAAAGCTGCTGATCTCCTGATCGCCCACTTTAGAGAGATCGTCGAGACTCTTCATCGTGCGCGTGGCGACCTTCTTGGCTTCGGTCAGTTCGATCAGCGAGCGCAGTTGTTCGCGCTCGTGGCGAATGCTGGTCATGCGTGCTTCCAGCTTCAAGCGCATGTTCAGCATTTGCTGATATTGATTTTCCTGCTGCTGCCACTGTTCGTAATACTCTTGAGCAAGCTGCTGCTGCGTGTTCAGTTCTGACTGCGCGGCAGCGGCGAGATCATCCTTGCCTTGCAGGATCAATGTGTCGATGTCACGGTCGAGCTTTTCCGCTTTCTGCGAAAATTCTTCATATTTACGCTTGAGCGTGCGAACCGTGCCACCCACCGTGGCGGCGCTATCGCCCAACGCATCAAGGTTGCGTTCGGCGTCACGAATATACTGATCCATGACCGCGACTGAGCGTGTTTCCAGCGCACGATCCACCATCTCATGCAAACTGGCGTTGATCAGCGTGTTCACCTTATCAAAAAATGAAGCCATTGAGACATAACCCCCGTGTTATTCATAGATATGTGTAGGACTGCCGCACTGCGGTCAGCGAAAACATTCCTAGTATAAACCAGAACCACGCACAGACCAGCAACCAGACGTGAACACCGCATTTTTAGGGGGCTGGCTTCACTAACCTAAACCTAAGCCCCAATATTTGCCGAGCCACGCCAGCAGTTTGGACGAAACATCGTGCGTAAGCCGCGCCGCCGCTTCTGTGTGATACGATGAAAAGGCGAAAAAAGTCGCGTAAGTCTTGGTGGCGGCGCTCAGAATATAATCATCCTGCCAGCGGGTTTCGCTCCACAAAAACGCCGGATCACCGGTTTCGCGCAGCATCATGTCGAGCCACGCCGCGCGTCCACTGGCACTGATCGCGGCGGGTTGAAAGCGCAGCGCCAGCATCGAGCTTAAGCCGAAGGTAAACTGGACTGTGTGCGACGCCGCATCCACTTCCACGATCACGTTGGCTGCACCATCCTGCGTGGCGATCACGGCGGTGCCACGCGGGGCGCTGCCGCCTTCATCGCGCAGATTGATCAGCGACATCAGCGGCATCTGCGGATACCGCGCCGTCAGCGTCTTGATCAAGTCGCCTTCCCCGTCGAAGTAGGCTTGCAGCGCCCACGGATTCAAGTTCGGCGGCGCGCTGACAGCGGCATCGGCGGCGGGAACAACACGCGGCGCAGTTTCAAGCGCGCGCTTGCGTGAGGGGATCGTGTGATTGTCGTCGCTGTTCATGTTGGATTTTGCCACTTTCTTTAATCGTTCACAATCACGGTATTATATCCGCACATGACCAGCGCGCTCAACTCACGGGCGCACAACATCAGGAGACACCAACTTATGACCAGCCTTCGTGAACGCGCTCAACGCGACGGCACGCCCCTGATCGATGATGATGGCGGCGCGCATGTTCGCGTCACTTTTGTGTGGCTGACCGAGTCGGAAAATGAAACGCCACCACGCCTGCGCGGGGATTTCAACTTCTGGCGCGCGGGCATCGAACTCACGAAAAGTGAACCGCAAACCTATACCTATTGCGACGAGTTCCCGCGCGATGCGTACATCGAATACGGGTTTTTTCATGAATACGACATTGACGAACGCGCCGCCGATCCACACAACCCGCGCATCACCTGGAACGGCTTCGATTCGGTCAATCATTACGTCAGCCTGCCCGATTACCGCGCGCCCGATCTGACTCGACGCGGGGCGGGCGTCGCGCGCGGCGCGATCAGCGAACATTGGCTGGAAGCGCCCTTCACGGGCGACACGCATCGCAAGTTATATCTGTATCACCCGCCCACGGATGAAGCCGTCCCGCTCGTGATCGTGTGGGATGGCGGCGATTATCTGCGGCGCGGCACGCTCAACATCATCGTTGACAACTTGATCGCGCAGGGGCGCATCCGTCCGGTGGCGCTCGCCCTGCTCGATAGTGAGGCGCGCGCGCGTTATCTGGAATATATGCAAAGCGAAACCACCATCGAAGGCGCGATCAGAGCCGTGCTGCCGTTCGCGGCGCAGCACCTCAACCTGATCGATGCGGCGGAACAACCCGGCATTCATGGCGTACTCGGTTCATCGATGGGCGGCTTGATGGCGCTGTATACCGCGCTGCGCCAGCCGACCATCTTCGGGCGGGTGCTGTGTCAAAGCGGGGCGTTCTGGCCCGATCCTGCTATGTTCGGCAGCATGTTGATCACCCAGTTGATCCGCCATTTGCCTGCGCCGTCGATCCGCGTGTGGCAAGATTGCGGCACGCTCGAATGGTTGATCGATGGCAACCGCTGGATGCGCGATCTGCTGCTCGAACGCGGCTATGACCTGACCTATCGTGAGTATCACGGCGGTCACAACCACATCATGTGGCGCGACAACACGTGGCGCGGTTTGGAAACGCTGTATCCGCCGCTGACCTAGATCGGCCGCAATTCATACGCAATTCCAACCCAAGGCGAACCGTTTCCTCATGGTAGCGAATGCCCGCTTGCGCGTACAATAAGATTTAAGCGAAAGAGGGCATCATGTCAGGTGAGTGGTTAGCAATTATGCTGGTGGGCTTTTTAGGCGCGCTGCTAGTGATCGTCGGCGCGTTGTCGCTGCTGCGGCGGCGGCGTCATGCCGGTGGACAGCGCGCGACTCAGGCTGATGCTTTGGCGACGCCGATTTTCGTTCCCCTGCGTGATTCAGGCGCGGTGCTGCCCTTCGACGCACAGTATTATGAGGACGACACGCAGCCGTATACCGCGGTCGTGGTCAGCGCGATTGAGTTCGCGCCCATGCTTGATCACCTGCCCACTGACGCGCCTGCGCCCGCAGTCGCACAAATCGCGGACGATCACGATCCCGAAGCGGACGCATTCACGATCGCGCCGCAGCCACGCTCGAACCCCAACCTTGATAAAGTCCAACGGCTGATAGCATATCTCAAAGAAGATCAGCAGCCCGCCGAAAGCGCCGATTGAGACTAGAAGCGCATCCCTAGCACACAGTACAATTACAGCATTACTTGCACGAGCGCGCAAAGGGGCGCAATGTGAGTCAAACACCGAATCCGCTAAATCGGGCGGTCGTTTCGCGCGTGATCTTCGCGGGCGCTGCGCTTGCCGTCTTGGGGATCGCGCTGTTCATTGGGCTGTGGGTGTTGTTGGGCGAAGCGGGTGTCGCGCAAGCGCCACGC
>JBGSRB010000571.1:0-8882 GCA_041737735.1 Anaerolineae bacterium
CGCCGCCAGCAGCAGATCGGTTTGACGGCACAGAAACGCCGGAATTTGCAGCACATCCACGACTTCGGCAACGGGCGCGATCTGGATCGTCTCGTGAACATCGGTCAGCAGTGGCAGGTCAAAATCGGCTTTGACGCGCGCGAGGATAGCGAGCGAGTCGCTGAATCCCAACGAACGAAACGAACTTGCCGACGTGCGATTCGCCTTGTCATACGAAGCTTTGAACACATACGGCAGCCCCAACTTGGTCGTGATCGCCTGCATGTGCGCCGCCACTTCGCGCGTGATCGATTCGTTTTCGACCACGCAGGGACCCGCGATGATCAGCGGCAGATCGCCGCCCAACACGACGCGCTCACTGATGGCGACTTGGGTAATTAACTCGGTCATGGGTTGGTTTACTTCCCCTCTTGGTAAATGTCATGCACGCGGATCACGCCCAAGCACACGCTCAGGGTGGGTTCGACCACGGGCAGCACTGAAATTTGCGACGGGCGATCTTCCATCAAGTGCAGCGCGTGCTTCAAGGTTGCATCGGGCGCAATGCTGATCGGGTTGGCGGTCATGATGTCACGGGCGCGCAAGCCGCGAATGTCGTCATACGCGGTCAGCGCGCGGCGCAGATCGCCATCCGTGATCAAGCCGAGCAAGCGCGGCATTGCCGGATCGCCTTCGACCACGCACGCCGCCCCAAGCGCCTTCTTCGTCATGCTGATCACCACCTGCTTGATCGGCTGATCGGGCGCCACCCATGCGACGCGCTCGCCGCTGTGCATCACATCGCGCACGCGCAAGCGCAGGTTGCGCCCCAACTGACCGCCGGGGTGATAACGCGCGAAATCTTCTTCCGTGAAGCCACGTGCCGACGCCAAGCTGATCGCCAGCGCATCGCCCAACGCCATCGCCAACGTGGTGCTGGTGGTCGGCGCGAGATTATTCACGTCCGCTTCGGCGCGCACCGCCGCATCGATCACCACATCCATGCTGGCAGCCAACGGCGACACCTTGTTGCCCAGAATCCCGATCAACGGCGACTCGAACTCGCGCAAAATCGGCACTAAGCGCAGCATTTCCGCTGTCGTGCCGCTCTTCGACAGCATGATCGTCGGGTCGCCCGGGGTATAAATGCCCAGATCGCCGTGAAAGGCTTCCGCCGCGTGCAGAAATACCGCAGGCGTGCCGGTGCTGCACAGAGTGGCGGCGATCTTTTGCCCCACATGCCCACTTTTGCCTAATCCCGTGATCACGACTTTGCTCGGACGCGCCAAGATCAACTCAATCGCGCGCATAAACTGATCATCCACGCGCGCAATCGCATCACTGATCGCGGTGGCTTCCGCGTGCAGCACGCCGCGCGCCACCGTCAGCCAGTGATCATGCTGCTCCTGCGTGAAAGTCGTCACGGGATTCACGGTGTGATCAGCACGCGCACACGGTCGAGATCGGCTTGCACATCGACCGCGACCGGACGATAAGTGGTTTCAAACGTCTGGAAAGCATAGCCCGCGTCAAGAAAGCGCAGTTGTTCCAGCGATTCGGCGGTTTCCAACGGGCTGACGGGCAGATCGGGATACGCCATCAGCGCCTTGTGGGTGTAACCATACACGCCGATATGTCCCCAATACGCCGTTTTACTCAGCCATTCCGCCTGCGGCACATCGCGCACATAGGGGATGGGCGAACGCGAGAAATACAGCGCGCGCTTACGTGCATCGCGCGTCACTTTCACAATGTTCGGATTCATGATCTCGTCGTGGTCGTGAATAGCGAACACAGGTGTGATCAATTCGGCAAGCTGCATATCCCAACTGCTGATCAGCGCGTCGATCATAGCGGGGTCAACCAGCGGCTCATCCCCCTGCACATTGATCACACCGTCCACATCGAGATCGCGCGCCGCCTGCGCGATGCGCTCCGTACCGCTACGACATTCCGGGCTGGTCATGATCACCAATCCGCCGAAGCCGCGCACCACCTCCGCCACTTCTTCGGCGTCGGTCGCCACATACACCGCGGCGGGCAGGCGCGCTTGCATCACCTGATTCCACACATGCCACACCAGCGGCTTGCCGTGAATATCCGCCAGCACTTTACGCGGCAGCCGCGTTGAGCCAAGCCGCGCGGGAATAATCGCACTAATTTTTTGCGTCATGAGCGTTTCACCTGTTTTCGTGTGTGTGCCGTTGATCGCTGCTCAAGGATCGGAGCGATCTACCTGCCGCGCCCCGATCCACTTTCATTGTAATTGCAGTAATTGCATCTCCCGTCTCGGCTAACTTACGCTTTAAGCATCGGGAGGAATGGGTTCATAGACGATCTCGATCAGGGTGTCCGTTGTCAAATCAACACGAAACTCCAAGATCGGGCGCTGCACGTTGAACTGCGCGGACGTTTGCGGGCTAACACGCACCACACGCATCCCCGGCGGCAGCGCCACTTGCACGATCACGCTGTCGCTGCGCGTGCCGGGCTGCTTTTCGATCAACAGCCGATACGTTTCATAAGTCCCGTTGATCTCGACCATCTGCGGCAGCGTATAGCTGACCTGATACCGCTGCGACGTATCATATGGCACGGTCAGAATCGTGGTGAACAAGTCATGATCACCATGATTAAACACCCCCAAATTGCTGAAATTAGGCGTGGTTTCGCCCAGTTCGATGCCCGGCGGCGTGAACACTTGCAGCAAGTTGCGATAGGTCAGGGGTCCATGATAGCGCGCGTCCACCGCCGGATCGAGTTCAGCGGCATTGGCAGGATAATCGTAATTCAGCGTCAAGCGGTTGCTCAACGAGCGATCTTCTTCGATCTGCACATCATACGTGACCGTCCGTGTGACCGAGCTGTTCGACTTATTCCCCAAGTTGGCATCGACCACCATCAGATAATCAATCGCTCCGGGTGACGCCTGTCGTCCCGACCAGCCGAGCAAATCGAGCGCCTGATTGAGTTCCGGGTCAGCGAAATACAGCATGACGTGCTTTTCCAGCAGCGCTTGCAGCAGCGCGTTGAAGATCGCTTCGCTGCGCGCCGGATCATCGGTCAACTGCTGCCAATCCGCGAAAATCTGGCGGAAAGTCGCCGCCAAAAATTCCTTGTGCGGGGTGTCGCCGCTGCCTTCACGAATTTCGTAGACCACGCTGCGGAAATTCTGCGCCGTGACCACTTCATCGCGTCCGCCTTCAACCACGCGCACACTGCCCAAGGCAGCGAGAATGCGCTCGAACGCCTCAATATCAATGGCGATCACCCCCTGCACAGGTACATGCGGGTTATCACCACTGTTGTAATACCACATGGCGCGCTCGGCAGTTTCGGGGAAATTCGGCGTCCATGAACCATCCCACGCGGCGACAGCAGCTTGGCGATATTGCAGCCACCACATGGGGGGTTGCACAAATTGAGCAATTTCTGCGGATGACAGGCGCGGCGGATTCGGGCTGGTGGGTGTCGAAGCGTTGTATTCATAATCGGCAATGCGCCCATTTTGCAGCGTCAGCCAGCCATACGTGCTGATGAAGCCCCCCGATGGACGCAGTTCGTCGTTGTTCTGCGATAACACCAGATACGTTTGTGGCGCTTCCAAGCCGAAAGTAGCGGTCAGCAATTCAGGCGTGATCACCAGCACGCCTTGAATCTCTTGCAACTGCCCTTGATAACCGACCAATGTTTCAAATTGAAGCAGAAACTCGGCATTTAAGCGCGTGACATCCAGTTCGTTAAGCAACAGCGCGGCAGTGTCGAGATTTTCGCCCGCTTCTTCAAACAACGGACGCCCCAAGCGCAGCAGTTCGACCAACCGCTCGCCCGATGAAATCTGCGTGGTCACGGTGGCGCTGTTTTCGCCGCCCCCTAAGAAAAAGACCGACGGCTGAATCCCATTGATCATCTTGCTTGCGGCAGACGCCAGTTGCAGCGTGGCATCCTGATAGACCAGCACGGCGTCCACTTCGGGGCGAATCCAGCGGAACGGGCGCACAAAACGCGACTGGCGCTCGACATCTTCCAAGGTGTTGACCAGATTCCGCACGCTTGCGCCTAAGTCGTTGAAATCTTCGAGGGTTAAACTGGCACCGGCGCGATTGTTGGTCTGCGTAAAGACCTGCTGCACCTGCCCGACAGCGCTTTGCACGCGAGCAATCGCGTCGATGGCGATGATCACACCCACGACGCTCAACGCGATCAGCACGGCGAACACCCCTAAGCCGATGCGAAGATAATACCGGCGCAGCGGCTGCCGCTGAAGCCACCTTTGCAGCTTCTTCAAGGGCCCACTGCGGCGGCGGCGGCGCTTACGTTCTTTCTTCTCGACAGTTGGATTTGCGGGAATAGGTGGCGGTGGATTTTGCATTACAACCTCAACTACGTGTAATCGCCGGGTTTATAAACAACAACGCAGCGATTTTATCCGGGACGAGTGGCGCAATGTGATCAAGCGAAAACTGCACGTTGATCTGATTTTAAGCTATTCCGAACGCTAAAAGCTATGCGAATAATCGCATTCACGAAAAATTGATGGCGCGTCAGCGCAGCAGTTCGCCCACCGTGACGATCAAGGCATCAAAGGCAATGTCCGTTTCCGCGCCATCGGCAGCCGCGGCGGCGATGCCCACATAACCGCGTGTGAAGTGACGGTCGCGCGTTTCCGCCACAAACTGCCCGTTGACGTACAGCGCCAGATAATCGTCGATGCACACCGCGCGTATCCGGTTGATCGCGCGTCCCTGCCGAATCGCCGCGCTCGGCGTGAACGGGATCAGCGCGTTGATCTCACCCACCGCACCGCGCCGAATCGTGAACTCGCCAAAACCCGTGATCAAGAAGTAATAGCCGTTGCCGTTATCGTGCGGCGCGGCGCGGCACATCACGCCATAGAAATTGGTGAGGTCAGTGGAAAGCTGCGTCGCTTCAATGTCGATCACTACATTATCGTAAGCGGGCGGCTGAAGCGTCCATGTGAAGCCGCCATCCCAAGCGCGAGCGCGATACATCGCATCGACAATGCGAAAATCGACGTTCAGATCAGGATGCCAATATTCCTGCCACGCAAACGACTCGGTGAAGTTTTCGCGCAGCAGCGTGTCGCCTAAGGCGATGCGCTGCGTCGGCGTGGAGGCAATCATCCCCGCGCACCCACTCAAGGCGATGATTAGTAACAGATACAAGGCGCGAACACTCATAACGCTGATTGTACTGCCTGCGTGTACAAAATCGGCGGGTGAATTTCACGTTTGATCTGGTTGCCCTGCGCGCGCTTCGTTGTATAATCGGCGGTAACGGTTGGGAAGGCATCTCATCAAGCCAACCCCGCCGCCTGTCGCAAAAGCGTAGAGCAGATTGAAAACTCATCATGATTGAAGTTGTGATTGATAGCATCCGTGTCAGCCTCACGTCGCAATATCGGATCGTTATATTGAAAGACTCGCAGAGTGATCGCTACCTGCCGATCTGGATCGGACCCTGTGAAGCCGATGCGATCACGGTTGAATTGCAAGAAATGCCGCCGCAGCGCCCGCTCACCCATGATTTGCTCAAGTCGGTGATTACGGAAATGGGCGGCAACATCGTGCATATCCTGATCACGGACTTGCGCAATGATGTGTACTATGCGCGCGTCGTGGTTGATCTTGCCGGACGGCAAGTCGAGATCGACTCGCGTCCAAGCGATGCCATCGCGCTGGCAGTGCGCGCCAAAGTGCCGATCTTCGTCGCGGAAATGGTCATGGAACGGCACGGCGTCGAACCCGAAGAAGATGTGACCGAATCGGCGGCGGGTGGGCGCGAAGAAGGCGAACCGCCAAGCTTGAGCGCCTTTGCCGATTTCGTCAATTCGCTTGACATCGACGAAATCGACGACGAAGACGACAAAAGCTAACCGCACGGCGGCGCACAGCGTTACCGTCGCATTCGAGATAATCTACGCATAAACGGCGCTGCCAACGTTCGCGTCAGCACGCCGTTTTGTTTCCTATTGACCTGTGTCAACCGCGAAAGCAGCCAGCGCGTTTATGACCAATTCGCCTAATCCGTCCAGCAGCATCGCCCCCTACAGTCAGGAAGCCGAAGAAGCCGTCATCGGCGCGGTGCTGATCAACCCGGAAATGTATCTCACCGTGGCGTCGTTCCTCAAAGCGGATGATTTCTTCATCCTGCGGCACGGCTACATCTGGGAAGCGTTCAGCCGCTTGAGCGAAAGCAGCGAGCGCATTGACTTCCTCACCGTGCGCGAAACCCTGCGCGCGCAAGGGCGCTTGGACGATGTCGGCGGCGCGGCGTATCTGCTGCAACTGGTCAACAGCACGCCCTCGAGCGAGAACGCCGAGGTTTACGGGCGCTTAGTCGAACGCGCCGCCACGCGCCGCCGTCTGCTGACTGCCGCTGACCTGATCAAAGGGTTGGCGCTGAACGAAGAGATGAACATCGAGCGCGTGACCAGCGAAGCCGAAGCGCGCCTCTTTGATGTGACCGAGCGCAGCCAGAACCGCGATCTTGTGCCGATGCGCGAAGCGGTCAACGAATATTTCGACAAGATCGAGCATCTGCTGCAACATCCCGATGAACCGTTAGGCTTGCCAAGCGGCTTCCGCGATCTGGATGAACTGCTCGGCGGCTTGCAGCGCAGCGACCTGTTGATCTTCGCGGGTCGTCCCGGCATGGGAAAGACCAGCTTCCTGCTTTCCGTCGCGCTGAACGCCGCCAAACTGGGCGGACGCATCCTCATCTTCACGATGGAGATGGGTCACGAACAGCTCACGCAGCGCTTTTTGTCGATGGAAACGGGCATCAACACGCAGAAGTTGCGGACGGGTCAACTGACCGAGCAGGAATGGTCGCGCTTTGTGCAAGCCACCGGACGCTTAGGGCAGCTTCCCATTTTCATCGACGACACGCCCGCCATGACGCCGATCCAGATGCGGACAAAATGTCGTCGCGTGGCGCACGAGTTCGGCTTGGACTTAGTGATCGTCGATTATTTGCAACTGATGGGCAGCGGCGGCACGTATGAGAACAATCGCGTGCAGGAAATCAGCTATGTGAGCCGCAGCTTGAAAGAACTCGCGCGTGAACTCAATGTCCCGCTGTTTTCGGCGGCGCAGCTTTCGCGCGCGGTCGAATCGCGGCAGGATAAGCGTCCGATGCTAAGTGACCTCCGTGAGTCAGGCTGCTTGGCGGGTGAATCGCCCGTGTATTTACCGGATACAGGCGAATACGTGCCGATCCGCGATTTAATGGGGCGTGAAGGCATCCGCGTGCTGGCGCTCAATCAGGACACCTACAAGCTCGAATCCGCGCCGATCAGCCATGCCTTTTGCACGGGCGTGAAACCCGTCTATAAGTTGACGACGCAGTTAGGACGCAGCATCCGCGCGACGGGCAATCATAAATTCCTGACGATTGACGGTTGGAAACGGTTGGATGAACTGACCGACGCTGATCACATCGCGCTGCCGCGTGCGCTGCCCAGTCCTGAACAGCAGACGATCCCCGATGCTCAGTTGGCGCTGCTGGCACACTTGATCGGTGATGGCTGCACCCTGCCCACGCACGCCATTCAATACACCACGCGCGAACACGACATTGCCGAGATCGTGCGCGATCTGGCAGTCGAAGCTTTTGGCGACGCGCTGCGTCCGCGCATTCATCAAGAACCGGGACGCAACTGGTATCAGGTGTTTCTCGCACCCACCGCGCATTTGACGCACGGCGTGCGTAATCCTGTGCGCGTTTGGCTCGAAACGTTGGATGCCTTCGGCTTGCGCTCTTACGAAAAACGGATTCCGGCGCAGGTGTTCGCGCAACCGCAAGCCGCCATCGCGCTGTTTTTGCGTCACCTGTGGTCAACGGATGGGTGTATCAATCTCGCTATGCACAGCAATCGTCATTATCCCACGATCTACTATGCAACGAGTAGTTTAGGACTTGCCCAAGATGTGCAATGTTTATTGCTGCGCTTAGGGATCAACGCGCGCCTAATCCGCACACCGCAAGGGACGAAAGGACGCGATCAACTGCACGTTGAAGTTTCAGGTCAGCCTGATATTTTGCAGTTTATCAACGCAATTGGCAGCATTGGCGCACGCCGTAATGAGACGCTCAATCGCATTGCTGATTATCTGCGTGAGCGCGTGTCGAACACCAACCGCGACATTATACCTAAGCAAATCTGGCGCAAATATGCTGTTCCAGCGATGAAAACCGCTGGTTTAACTGCACGCACCATGCAAGCGCAACTCGGAAATGCTTATTGTGGCACAGGCTTATACAAGCAAAATGTCAGTCGCGAGCGCACTTTGCGTTTAGCCAATATTGTGCAGAGTGAACCACTTTCAGCCCTTGCCCAAAGTGACATCTACTGGGATGCTATTGTGAGCATTGAACCCGACGGCGAGACCGAAGTCTACGATCTAACCGTGCCTGAACATCACTGTTTCGTGGCGGGGAATTTATTATTACACAATAGTATAGAACAAGATAGTGATATAGTAATATTTCTTTACCGCGATGTGGTTTATAATGAAGCTACCGAGTTCCCCAACCGCGCCGACTTGATCATCGCCAAGCATCGCAACGGCGACACGGGAACAATTGCGCTCCATTTCGAGCGCACGCTAACCAAATTTACCGACGCTAAAGTTGGACGGGTGAATTTCAACGACGGCTAATGAACAAATTCAACGGTTTTCCAACGGGCAAATATCCGACGTACACGCTGCCAGCGGCGTTCATTCATGAACTGCTGCCGCTGATCGATGACCTGCACGAGTTGAAGGTCACGCTCTATTTCATGTGGGCGGTACAGCAGCGCGAAGGACGCGCGCGTTATCTGCGCCGCGTCGATTTTCTCAACGATGCCGTCTTGCTGGCGAGCTTGGGCGATGCAA
>JBGSRB010000595.1:0-4600 GCA_041737735.1 Anaerolineae bacterium
GCCGCCTACGCCGCGCAGGATGAAGCCGATCAGTGGCGCTATCATCATCAGGGCGGGCTGATCGCTTATCGCGGGCGTGAAATCTTCGCCACCCCCGACGAGCCGACCGTGATCACGGCGGGCATGGCGCTGGCGTGGAATCCGTCGATTGTCGGCTGTAAATCTGAGGACACCGTGCTGCTGACTGAGGACGGCTTCGAGATCGTCACGGCGGCATCGGATCATCTGCCGAGCATCGAAGTTGGCATCGGCGGGTTGACGATCCGCCGACCGGGGATCGCTGAACTGGGCGGCTGAACGCCAATTTGATCAGGGTTGGGCGCAGATTCAGCCCTGATCAGCCAGCGGTTATTCATGTCATTTTCATATTTGATCACGTGTGCTTGATTTATACTTAACACGATGTTGGGCTGAAAATCCTAGAAAGTTGAATTTATGCCGTATCGTGTGAGTTGGTTAGTGGAAGAGCGCGTGGTTTTACAGGAATTTTGGGGACACCTGAACGCCGCTGAATTAAGTGGGGCGGTGCAAGAATTTGCCGCATTGATGGATGCAGGCACGCCGCCGATCCACTTGATCAGCGACGCGCACGCGGTCGAGTCGTATCCGAAGTCCATCGGCACGTATATGAAATCCTTCAATTATCGCCCCGATCCTCAGCGGATCGGCTGGTTAGTCGTGATCCTGCCCGATAGCCCGGTTGCGCGCTTCATCGGCAACACCGTGCCTCAGGTGGGCATCGTGGGGATGCGCTTTCGCATCGTCGCCAATTATGACGAAGTGGTAACGTTTCTCGCGCATCAAGATGAAACGCTCACGCTGCCTGAAAGCATCCCCAGTCCCTACTAATTCGTGAACTTGAAACGCGCCGCGCCATACGTGAATAATACGCCTGCTGCCACCAGCAGCACGGCAATCGGCACGATCACATCGCCCAAGCCGCCATTGTAGAAGATCAGCGAACGGTAGGCATCCATCGCCCACGCGACGGGTGAGATGTGTCCAGCCGTTGCCATCCACGACGGCACGATCTCCAGCGGCCACCACGCGCCCCCCAACGGCGCTAAGGTGAGCGTCACCAACAGCGTGATGCCCGCCGCTTGCGACTCGGTCTTAAGGATCGTCGTCAGCGCCAGTGTCAGCGCGGTGATGCACAGCGTATAACTGATCATCACCAGCAGCAGCGCCAGCGGATCATTGCCGAAGTTCACGCCCAACAACAAGCCAAATCCGAACATGATCGCATACTGAATCATGCCGATGATAAAGCGCGCCAACAGTTTGCCGCCCATGATCTGCGTGCGGCTGATCGGCAGGGTGGCGAGGCGTTGCAGCGTCCAGTTTTTACGTTCCTGAATGATGGCGTTGACGGCGGGCAGCACAGCGAACATTACGTACATCGTCGCCATGCCGGGGAACGATTGTCCGAAGCCGTCGCCCGCTGACGCGCTGCTGGTTGCGCTCGCGCTGATCAACTGGTAATCGATGGCGATCACGTCGGTTGCCCATAGGGTTTCGGCGCGCGCGCGCACATCGGCGGGGAAGGCGGCTTCGTCTTCGCTCAAGAACGCCATCGGCGCGAACTCGTCCGCGATTTGTTCAGCGGTGCGTCCCGCGCGGATCGCGCCGCTGGCGCGCGTGACGGTGGTCTGCACCGCTTGTAAAATGTAGCTCGGCGCGCTCAAGCTGTCGTTGGAACGATAAATGATGCTGACATTTTCGCCCGCCGCCACGTGATCGCCAAAGTCGGCGGGCAGCGTGATCTGCGCCAGCGCGATGCGATCCACCAAGCGAGTTTGCGCCAGTTCGGGCGTGAAATCAGCGCCGCTTAAACGGCAGATGTCGTCGTCAGTCTGATCCGCCGGACACAGTACGAAATTCGCATTAGTGGCGCGCAGGGCGTTGAGAAATGCCGCCGATGCGGGGCTGTTGTCGTGGTCGATCACGTCGATGCGCACGGTGGGGGCGCTGACAACGCCGGAATCGCCCGCGCCGTTGGCGAACCCGACCACCACCGCCAACACAATTGGAATTACGACGATGTTCAGATAAATGCTGCGATCTTTGAAAATGATGCGTAAATCATTCAGGGCGATGTCGAGCATGGTTCGCATGATGTCGCTCGTTCCTTCCCGCGCGTGGGCGCGCCGATCAGCGGTTGTGATCGAGTCTACGCACGCATGGCGATTAAGTCACTGAATTGGGTTATTTACGCGCACGCAAACCCCGCGCTTGCCTCTTGCCAAACTGCGCGCGCCTGATTATACTTAATATCATTCTGCGGGCAGTTAGCTCAATTGGCAGAGCATCCCCTTGACGTGGGGAAGGTTAGAGGTTCGAGTCCTCTACTGCCCAACCGATTTTTCCACCACTTTTTTGACAGCGCCACCCCGTTTAATCACAAAATGATCGAGATCGCGCGCCACATACGTATTGGCGAATTCTGCGCGCGCCTGCGTGTAAATGTCGGCTTCACGATAGCGCCGCGAGACGTGCGTGAGGATCAGCGTTTTGACGCCATTCTCGCGCGCGAAGATCGCCGCCTGCCGCGCGGTGATATGCCCGAACAGCGGCGCGGTTTCCGCTTCTTCATCGAGGAACGTCGCTTCGATCACCAGCGTGTCGGCGTCGCGCACGGCAGCGCCCAGATTTTTGAGATCGCCCACATCCCCGATCACGACCAGTTTCACGCCCGCCACGGCTTCGCCTAACACCATGTCCGGCGTGATCACGCGCCCATCGCTCAGCGTGATCGACTCTCCCGCCACCAGTTGTCCGCGTTCGGGACCGACTGGCACGCCGAGCGCGGTCGCTTGCTCGACCAGAAACGGACGGCGCGCTTGTTCCTGAAAGACGAAGCCGAAGCAGCCGGGTCCGCGATGTTTGACCGGCAGTGCCGTGATCGTGAAGTCTTTACCCTCAAAGAACAAACCGGGGTGCAGCTCCAACAGGTTGATCTCAATTGGCAGGCGGTCGTAATCCAGCACCACGCCGAACAGCAGCGCATGAACGCGATCCAGCGTGGCGCGCCCACCGTAAATCTCGATGAAGTCGATGTCTTCCCAGCGGGCGAAGGTCGAAACCAAGCCGCCCAAGCCGAGAATGTGATCGAGATGCGCGTGCGTCAGCAAAATGCGATTCAGCCGTTTGAAGCCGATGCCGCTGCGTAAAATCTGGCGCTGTGTGCCTTCGCCGCAGTCGATCAAGAAGCGATTTTCGCCTGCCAGCACCGCTTGCGATGCTAAACCACGATGAATTGACGGCGCGCTGGCGGACGTGCCAAAAAAGACAATCTCAAACATGCTGGTGTTATCCTTCCACCGTGAAGCCGCCCAAAAACAAGCGCGTGCCGCGTGGCGCATCTTCGCTGAAGATCGTCAGACGCATGTCATTGTTGTCCTGATACGCGCCGATGGAGATGCTGTATTCTCCCGCGCGGATCGTCGTCGGCAGTTGAATGTAGACAACTTGCACGAACACATCACGCGGGCGCAGCGAGGCGGGCAGCACGCTGATCGTATCGAGCTGAGCGACGCAGCACGATGCGGGGTCAGACAGCACATGCGTGAACAAGCGCAGATCAGGCGGCAGCGCGCCATCGACACGCCAATACAGCGTCAGCGGCACGACCGCGCCCGGCTGATAGGTCTCCGCCCATGTGTTTTCATAGCCCAGAAAAGCTAGATTGTTCTCGAAACGCAACGGCGGCAGGGCAACCTGCGCGCCGCCCGGCGCTTCCCGCGCAAACGTGATCGGCGCGGTGGTGGTGAACGCCCCGACGCGATCCGCCAGCAGTTCGTTCACGTCGAGCGTAAACAGCGTGTCAGCCGGAAGGTTAACGGCATTCACCATCTGCATACGCGCGAACCACTGCGCTAAATACGGATTGATTTCGGCGTCGTTGGCGGACTCCAGACGGATGATCTGCGCGCGTTCGCCACCGTTGGGCAGTACTAGCGCTAGATCGCAATCGGCGTAGCGGATCGGTAAATTGCGCCGATGCAGCATCAAGTTCAAAATTTGCACCGAGGCTAAGCGGCGGCGATCCGGCGGCGGCATTAAGTCGGTCGTGCAAACCACCGTGTCGAGTGTCGCCGCAGTGCGATCCAGATGCGCCGCAATCTGCCCGATGCGCGCGTTATAGGCGGTTTGCACAGCGGGTTGATGCTGCCATACATTGAACAGTGTCAGCGTTGTGGCGACCGCGTGATAGCCGATCAGTGCCACCAAGCCCAACCCGATCAGCCAGCGCGCGCGCTGCGGCACGCTGGTAATGAGGGTTTGCCCACCGATGCCCACCAGCAGCGCGATCAGCGGTAGGATGGGCGCGAACGCCAGAAAATTGGGGCTGTCGGCTGCCAACAGCGCAAACGGTGCGATGAACAGCACAGCCAGCAGCAGCAGCGCGAAGCGCGTGCGCCCGCGATAGCGCAGCGCCGTGATCACGCCGATCAGCAGCAGCAGCGCGCTGATCAAATCGATCAGCGGCAGTTCAGGCAGGTTATACAGCGCGCTGCGATCCCCGCGAATGAAAATTCCCACGATGCCGCTGATGAAACGTTCCCATGCCGTCGACATGGCTGTCGGAAACAGGCGCACC
>JBGSRB010000610.1:0-2285 GCA_041737735.1 Anaerolineae bacterium
CCGCCACGCCATCGGCATCGAGCGTCGCCAGCAAGCTCGTGACCGCTTCAATGCGCGCGTCGTCCTCAGGATCGACCGATGCGCGCGTCAGCGTGTCCAGTTCGTCCGTCAGCAGCGCACGGATTGCGCTTTCGTCGCTCAGCGGGGCGACGCGCGCTTGAAATTCCGTCAGATACGCGGCGATCTCAGCGCCAGCCGCCGCGCGATCTTCGGCGCGCACTGCGGTCGCTTCGCGGGTTGCCACACTGCCCACCCGCTGATTGTAATCATCCTGCGCGTTGTCGAGATCGGCGCGCAGCGTGCTGATCGGGCGCTCGAACGCGGCGGCGTTCAACGGACTGCGGTCGAACATCACGTAAAATGTGAGGATGATCGCGCCCAGTGTCAGCAGCGCGGCGACGCCCGTCATCATGACGGGTCCGGGGTTAAACCAGCGATCCGGATCATGCCGCGCGAAGCTGCGAATCAAGCTGTAGATCATGAAGATGACCGCCGCCACGAGCGCCGCTTGAAAGAACGCGACCGGGAACTGCACCAGGACGACATTCACCTGCACCGAACTGAAAATCACGTACAGCGGAATGACGACGCCGGTTGTGGGCAACAGCAGCAAAATGATGAAGCCCAACATGCCCGTTTGCCGCCCGATGAAGCGGAAGCGCGAGAACGCATACGCCGCCGATGATCCCAACACCACCGTGAACAGCGATGTCCCCAACGCGATAAACAGGCTGTTCATGATCATGTCGCCAAAATAGAGCGGCAGCACGTTCGAGAACGGATCGCGCAAGATGCGCGTGAAAGCGTCGAGATTGGCATTTTCGGGGATCAGCGTGAGATCGGTCGGGCGTGTGATGCCGCGCGGGTCGGTTGCCATCGACACGATCCACAGCACGGGGAACAACACGATCGCCACCATCAGCAGCAGAAACAATTGCAAGAAAATTTGACGCAGAATGATGCCGCGTCGTTTCGGCGTGAAATACGCGAGCAACCCCGATGGGCTTGACGGTGACTCCGCGCGAACATTAGGTAAGGAAGCGGTGCGCTGTGCCATAAGTTTACGCCTCGTCGTATGATTTCGTCGCCTGCGTGACGCGATTCTGAATCAGCGTGATCACCAGCAGCACGACGAACACCACCAAGCTGAACGCCGCCGCCGCCCCGTAAAGCTGTTCCTGCTGAATCAGCTTGTACGATTGGGTCACCAGCAAGTCGGTTTGTCCACGCGGCCCGCCCGCCGTGATGAAGAAGATCACGTTGAATTGGTTGAACGTCCACACCGTGCCGAGCATGATCGCGGGAACCATCGCCGGTCGCAACAGCGGCAGCGTGATCTCCATGAATTGCTCGCCCTTGTTCGCGCCGTCCACGTCGGCGGCTTCGTATAAGTCCGGCGGGATCGATTGCAGCGCGCCTGTCGCCACCACCATCATGAAGGGCCACCCCAGCCAGATGTTCGAGATCAGCACGGCGTAAAATGCCAGCGTGGGCGCGCCGGCGCGGTCGAACAACTGCGTCACGACGTTGCTGGCTTGTCCGCCCGTGTTGAGGATGTCGATCAATGTGCCGATGGCTGCCGCACCCAACAAAATGATGCCGCCCACGGTGAACACCGAGCGCTCGATCATCAGCTTGCCCGTTTCTTTGTCGGTCAAGCCTAAGCGCATCGTGCGCCGCACCAGATAGAACACGATCAGCGCGCACACGATCACGATCAGGTAGGGCATAATCATCCGCAGATCAACCGGGCGATACTGAAACTCGCCCAACCAGTCGGTATTGGTCGGCAGCGCCGTGCCAAGCCGCGCGTTGAATTCGCTAAACAGCAGGTTGATGCCGCCGTCGTTGCGCTGCCACAAGTTGTTCCAGATCAGCGCGGTGATGTAGCCCGGCAGCGCCCACGGAATGACGAACAGCACGCGGTAAATGCGCCGCCCGATCACATGCTCGGCGTTGAGCGCCAACGCCACCGCCAAGCCGATGCTGGCGTGGAAAATGACGTTGATGATCGTCCACACGATGTTGAAACCAAGCAGCGGGAAAAAGTTGTAATTTGGCACATTCAGCCCGCTGATCAGCACGCGCTCGAAATTCTCCAAGCCGATGAAAGCAGCGGGTGCGCCGCCCAAGTTGGCTTCGGTGAAGTCTTGCATCGAGATGACGATTTGATACGCTTGGGGCAAAAAGGTGATGAGCAGCATCACCAAAATGGAGGGCGCAATAAACGCCCACGGCAACCCGCTGGCTTTCAAGCCTTTTTTGAAACTGTCCCAAGCGGTCGG
>JBGSRB010000615.1:0-4410 GCA_041737735.1 Anaerolineae bacterium
CATGGTGCGTCCGTCGCGGTCGCCGCCGTGAGCAACCGTCGCGCCTGTTTGCGCGGCTTCGCGCACCCACGCTTGCACGCGCTCAGCCGCGCCCTCGTTGATCATCGCGCTGATGTCGGTGTTGGTTTCCAGCGGATCACCGTATTTCAGGCGGGCGGTGCGCGCGATCAAGCCGTCGCGGAAAGCATCGTAGACATCGGCGTGAACGAGAAGCCGCTGCACGCTGATGCACACCTGTCCGCTGTAGCTGAACGCACCCATCACACAGCGATCAACCGCCTTGTCAATGTCAGCGTCAGCATCGATGATGGTCGCGGCGTTGCCGCCTAATTCAAACGTGGTGCGGCGTAAACCGGCGATCGCGCTGATTGCACGGGCAACGGGTGGACTGCCCGTGAAGCTGATCATGGCGATGCGCGGATCAGTGGTCAGCCATTTGCCCACGTCGGCATCGCCCGTGACCACTTCGTAAGCGCCTTCAGGCAAGCCCGCTTCGAGCAGAATTTCTTGCAATTTGAGCGCGCTCAAGGGCGTGGCGGGCGCGGGCTTCAACACAATCGGACAGCCTGCCGCAATCGCGGGCGCGACTTTGTGCGCCACCAGATTGATCGGGAAGTTAAACGGCGTGATGCCGCCAACGATGCCCACAGGCACGCGCACATAATAGCCGAAGCGTCCCACGCCGCCCTTCGCCGCATCCATGGGGATGGTTTCGCCGTGAACGCGTTTGGCTTCTTCCGCCGCAAACTGGAACGTTTCGACCGCGCGCAAGGTTTCCCCACGCGCATATTTCACGGGTTTGGCGCTTTCACGGGCGATCAATTCGGTCAGCGCATCGGCGTTAGCGTCGATTAGCTCGGCAGCGCGATTCAGGATCGCGGCGCGGCGGTGCGCGGGCATCGACGCCATGCGTTCGCGCACGGCTTCGGCGCGATCAATGGCGGCGCGCACGGCGTTCTCGTCCATGTCGGGGACGGTATCGATCAGCGCGTCGTCAAACGGACTGCGAATCTCACGTGCAGTCATGGCGGTCATGGCGTTAGCCCACACCCAACGCTTGCAGCGCCTTGACCACGCTGTCGGCAGGCTTGACATTATGCTGCACATCGATGATCACGCCGTGTTCGTCGATCACCCAGTGCGAACGGATCACGCCTTCATATTTCTTGCCATACATCGATTTTTCGCCCCACGCATCCCATGCTTCCAGCACCGTGTGTTCGGTATCTGATAGCAGATCATAAGGCAGATTTTCGGCTTGCTTCCACTTGAGCTGATCTTTCGGCTTGTCGGGGCTGATGCCCAACACCACCACTTCGCCCGCCTCAAACTTGGGGAAGGCATCACGAAAGCCGCACGCCTGTGTGGTGCAACCGCTCGTCCCGGCTTTGGGATAGGCGAACATGACGACTTTCTTCCCACGGTAATCACTCAATTTAACGGTTTGCCCGTCTTGGTTGGTCAGTTCAAAATCAGGGGCGGTTGCGCCGATCTGCGGCATGATAAACTCCTCAAACGTGTCTAAATACTGCCCGTATCATACGCGCGCTGTATCAGAATCGCATGAGCGCGGCGGCTCAAGCCGATGGGTTCGCGGGAGGCGCGTCGGTCGAGCGGAAAATCTGCTGCACGGGCAGCGTGAAGCCGGGCAGTACGTCGCCGCCGTCGATGGTGTCGGTCAGGGTGTGCAGCTTGGGCGCGGCGTCAGGCGCATACACCGTGGCGCGCTGCGCCTGCGGATCGACCACCCAGACCACCGTTCCCGCGCGCAGATAATTGACGACTTTCGTCGTGATCTCATCGGATGTGTTCGCGGGTGACAACACCTCCACCGCGAGATCGGGCGGCGTCGGGTTATAGCCCTTGAACGACGGCGCAGCCTGCCGCGCATAGGAAATGTAGGCGCAGTCGGGAATGTAGCGATCTTCACCAAACATATAGCCGCCATCCGCACCCGTTACTCGTCCCAAATTGCGGGGCAGCACAAACGCCAGCAAATAATGTCCAATTAAGATAGCTAGTTCCGATGAATAATCGTTGGAAGTCACGACGACGATCTCTCCGTTGATGAGTTCAAACAGGCGGTCGCGGTTTTCGGGCAGGTCTGCCCAGCGCTCAAATTCCGCTGCGGTCATGCGCGCGATCAGGGTCATGGTCGGGTCACTCTCGTTGAACACAGATGCTGATCATTATACGCCATCCCGCGCTATGGTATGCCGCGCGACACTCAGTTATAGTTAGCAGGAAGCATCCATCCATAAACATGAGGATCACACCCATGCGGTTAGCGGTTTTCTCAGACATGCACGGCAACTTGACCGCGTTTGAAGCGGCATTGGCGGATTTTGACGCGCAAGGCGGCGCGGATCACATCTGGTTTTTGGGCGATCTCGCCGCGTTCGGCTTGCATCCGGCGGAGTGCATCGCGCGCGTTAAGGGCTTCATCGACGCGGTGAAAGACGACGATCAGAAGCGGCACACTGTGCGTGCGATTCGCGGCAACACGGATCGCTATCTGACGCGCTTCATGCGCGATCAACGGTCGATTGCCGAGAACGCCGACGACTACGCCAAGCTGATCGCCTTCATCGAAGACACCGACGCTTCGCTGTTATGGGCGCTGAAGCGCATCGATTTTGAGCTGTACACATTTCTCGCCAAGCTGCCCACCGAGTGCGAACTGCATGTTGAGGGGTACGGCGTGGTGATTGGTTATCACGGCGTGCCGGGCGATGATGAAGGCATTCTCGCGCCCACCAGCAGCGACGAAGAAGCCGCGGATGCCCTGCTCGACCGCGAAGGACGCTTAGGCATCGGCGGGCATATCCACACGCAGATGGATCGCACACTTAGCATCGGCGGGTGGCGCGCGGTCAACGTGGGCAGCGTCGGCTTGTCGTTCACAAATCCCGGTTTCGCTCAGTATGGCATCTTCACCTTTGACGAAGGTGAAGTCACGGTTGATCTACGCAATGTGCCGTTCGACCGCGACGGGCTGATCGCGCAGATCGAAGCCAGCGATTACCCTAGCAAAGCGCGCACGATCAAGTTGCTGCGCGAAGGAGTGCAGCGCTAACCATGCCCATGCGCGCGAAGCTGTTATCCGAATTACAAGCCGAACAAGATTACGGTGTGCTGCTGCTGACACAGATCGGCGGTGCGCCCAACGAACTGCAAATGATCGTCGAAACGGCGGTCTATGATGAAGCGGCGCAGGGTTTGCGCCCGCGCGGAGCGTATGCGATCCGCGTGTTAGGCGTGCGTGAACATCGCGCGACGCTCGGCGTGTTCGGCACGCTCAAGTTTCTGGATGAACACCCGCTGCTATTTCATCACAACACGCCGCGCACGGCGGTGCATTTCGATGGCAAGGCGAAAAGCATCTATGAGTTGGTGCTGGATATTTCGCAGGCGTATGTCAGCACGTTTGGGCGCTGGCGTAACATCATCGACCAGCACGACGACATCAACAACGCGATGCCGTTGGTCGATTTGCTCGCAACCGGTTACGGCATGCTTGGCACGATGCCCAAGCCGCTGGCGGAGCGCATATCGAAAGTATTGGCGCATCATGGGGTGCGCGCGACGCTCAGCGAAGATGCCAATTTCAGCGCCACCGACGAACACGGACGATCCAAATTCGCCAAGCTGCTGCTGATCGACACGTCGTATGTGATCGCGCTCGATTTTTCGGTCGATCAAGTCGGTGCGCCACGTTAAAGCGTGGCGTCCGCGTTGAGGCGCGGCGTCCGCGCTAAAACGGCGGATCATTCGCCAGCAGCGTCAGCACCGCGCGTAAGTTGCGCGCAAATTCAGGATCATCACGCACGGTCAATTCAACATCGGCGGCGGGGATGCGCTGGCTGTTCGCCCACGCCGCCGCCGTCCCTGTGACCGGATACGCGCTGAAACCGTCGCAGCAGGCGTAACCGGCGGCGTCGGCATAAGCGCGCGCCAACGCTAAAGATCCGTGATCGCCGCCGCATGTCCCCGCAAAGACGCCGTTCGCCGCACTGTGATAGAACAGCGCTGCCGCCGGACGCAGTTCGAGCAGCCAATCCGCCAGCGCCTGCGTTTCCGGTTCGCTGAACGCGCGCACCCCGGGATTTACGCGCGTCTGCCGCCAGAAGGCTTCGCGCGACCACTCGCACGCCCAATTGCGATTGAGATCGACTCCGTTGGCGTTAAAACGCGCATCGTCAGTGCGCCCGCGCGCCACGCCATCGGGATTCGCCGCTTCGACGATGTACAGCGCCGCGTTAGGCGGTACATCCGCCGGATTTTCCGCGAAGTGATCGATCAGCCGCGTCATCAGTTCGACCGTGTTGAACTCATAACCGCCGTGCATCCCGCCGATCAACGCGATGGCACGTTCACCCGATCCGAAATGCCGCGCCGTGATCGCCCGCC
>JBGSRB010000277.1:0-18101 GCA_041737735.1 Anaerolineae bacterium
CGATCCGCACGCTGCCGCGCCCTACTATCTGATCAACATTGGCATGTTCGCCTACTATCACGGCGTGCAGCATTTGCCCGACCAAGCAACACAGCCTTTCCTTTATTACGGCGACAACAGCATCTACGACCGCGACGGACGCTTGATCAATAACCAGACGGTGAACGCGCGCCGTTCGGTCATGGAAATGCAGCAGCTTGCCGAAGAAGCATGGCGGATGCGCGCCGATCCGCAATTGACGCTGGCGATTCACGATGGCGGTTTGCTCAAGTTTTTCGGCGCGACCGATGTCGCAGGCGCGCAAGCGCTCGAAGGCGATTACATGACCGCGCTGGTCAAATTGCGTGACGCCCGCGCAGCGCTGATCGGCTATATCGAGCGTTCGCGCAGCACTTACGTGATCAGCCTGCTGCATCTGCTCAGCTTACACGCCGATCAAGTGACGGACGCCAACCTCAAGTCCAACGGTGAACTCGAAGGCTTGACCGATGATCTCTTATTCACGCGCGTGCTGAAAAGCGGCGAACGCAGCGCGATCATGACGCAGAACAGCCCGCAGAATTACGCCTACAAGACCAAGCAAGGCGCCGATTTTGAAATCGCCTTCTTCTATCTCAATGTCGCGGCGGCGGGCGCGGATCGCGCGGCGGTCATTCGCGTTGACCTGCCCATGTGGGCGGCGCAGGATCGCGCGGCGGTCGATGCGATCCACGCGCTCATCTTGACGCAGTGCGCCATTCAGGGGCGCAAACCGTATCCCTATGCGCTGACGCGCGCGGACGAACTGGCGCATGTCAGCGGGGGGGAAAAAGCGCAGTTTGAAGAACTGCTGCGCGTCCAGATGCACCGTCAGCGGGTGGAGGGTGAATCATCGAATAAGCTGCAAACCAAAGGATTGGCGCGCGCTGATCGCCGCCAGCATAAGCTCGGGTGAACAGGAGTCATAAATCCGCATGAACACCACACAACGCGACATCGTCGGGCGCGTGCTGCGCGCCAGTACTACCGGTTTTGACTGCGGCACGCGCGGCAGCGTGATTGAGGAATCGCACACCTTCGGGGCGTTCGTCAAAGTGCCGATCAGTGCTGATGAAAGTGCATATGCCATCGGCTTGATTTACGCCATTCGCATTGACGATGATCCGCTGGCGCGCGAGTTGGTCATGGCGAGTTATCTCGACAACAACGCGCTGATGGATCAGCGTGAGAATCGGATGGTGCCGGTCGAGATTTGCATCGTCAACATCGGCTATGCGCTCAACGGCAAAATGGTGCAAAGTCTGCCGCCGCGTCCGCCGATGAGTCTGTCCGAAGTGCGCTTGTGTACACCCGATGAGGTTTATCAATTTACGCAGCGCGCCGATTATTTCCGCTTGGTGGTGGGCGCGAAAGAAGTGCCAAGCGATGAACTGCTGGCGGCGGCGCTACGTTATGCTGCGGAAGCGTATCCAACGCACGAGCGTTATGAATTTCTCGTGCGCTGTGGGCGGCAGGTGGCGCGCTTACTCTCGCACGATCTCAAGCGCTTGGGGCATGTGCTGGAGTTGATCAAGCCGCAGTGATGCTGGTGTGGTGAAGAACTTATCTGCGCGCTGCCAATAGCAAGGGCGCAGACCATGCTGCGCCCCGACGAACAATTGCTAGCTTCATGTGCGAACGCGACGTTGCCGCGCCTTGCCGCGTGTTATTCCGTTTTGGCGCGCGTCCAGGGTGTGCCAAGCAGAGGCAGCACGAAGCGATCTAAGCCGTACCAACCCGCCGTTTTCCACGCCAGAATGAGCAGCAGTGCGCCCAAACCGAGCAGCGCGTTGGTGCTGGCCGCGCCCGCCATGATGAAATTCCAGTTCATGAACGCGCCGAAGAACGCCGCTAACCCGACGAACAAACCGAGGATCAACGCCACGCCGATGAGCGTTTCGCCGATAGCGATCAGCGGTCCAAACCAGACGTAGGCTTCGGCGTCGAGCATCCCTTGCAGGAAATCACGATACCAGTCGAAGACAACAGGCGGGCGTCCCGTTTCGGGGATGGCGACCGCGTTCGTCCAGAAACCGCGCAGCGCTGTGCCGCCGTCCATCCATGCCGGGTTATTCAGCTTGCCCCAACCGCTTTGCAGCCATTGCAAACCGATCAGCACACGCACCACCAACCACACGGCGGCGAAACGGGTGTCGCTGAACAGAAAGCGCGCCAAAGGCGGGTCTTCGATCACATGACCGGAACGGGTACGAACGATATGCTCACTCATGATTGGTACTCCCCTTTGAATTCACTTGAATTAGCTCGGCGCTGTAACATGTTTTCATTATCCATGACATGCCTGCACCGACATAGTGACCTCTATCGGGTGTTGACCATGCCTTTAATCACCCCGAAGGTTTGCGCCGCTTCGGTTTATGTCCGCGTGTCGTGACAGTGGGAAACACCAGCGCCACCAGTGTATACGCCTGCGCATTTTCCGACTCATCCTGTTCCATGTCTTCAAATTCTTCCAGCAGCGTCGCCAAGCGCGCGTAAAAGGCTTCGGCTTGTTCAACGCTCATGTGCGCAAGTGTGCGCCACATCCGCAGGGCGTGGCTTTGCGGCGCGTCAGGCTGATCGATGTCATCGTAGGTAGTGATGATGCCCGCCGCCATACTGCGGCGCAGATCATCGCGCACTGGCTCAACGACGGCATCGAACACCGCATCCACGCTGGCGCTATCCTCTTGACCCGGGGATAACAACGCGCGATTAATGCGGAAGTGGTGCGCGGCAGACGTGTAATGCTTTTCGATGATGCCGCTGACCACGCGCGTTTCACTGACGCGGATCAAACCGTGTTCTTCCAACAGATTGATGTGATAGTAGAGTTTGGTGGGCGCGAGGTTGAGTTCTGCCGCCACCTGCTTGACCGTTTTCGCGGTTTCCAGCAGCGACTCCATAATTTGCTGGCGCAGCGGGTCGGAAAACACCTTGAGTGCTTCCAGCGTGTTGATCACATGGAGTTCGGGAATAGCGGTGGTTTCGGTTGCTGCTGTTTCCGCCGCTGAACCAGTGATGTCGGTTTCAGCGGCGGCTTTGTGTGTGACTTCATCCATAGGTTGACTGCGTTCGGCTAGTTACGGTTCAAATCGGAATGTTGATGTGCATCCTCACCCGACATAGTAACCAATTTTTTGCCGAACGTCATTAGGCAGCGCGAGCGCCCCGCCTAGTTCAAGCTGATGTCAGGGCGATATTGTTTGTCTTCGCCCGACAGCGTCACTAAGGTTTTGCCGAATGTCATCATGCGCCGCCCCACCCACGCCAGCGTCGGGTTATAGCGGCGTGCGCCGTTGACGATACGAAATTCACGAGCGAGCTGCTCGCGCTCAGCTTCACGGATGAGTTCTTGCCGATGTTGTTCGTTGACAACCGAGTCCCAGTTAAACATTGAGCGCACTCCTTTGGTTGTGCTGCCTGATTTGCTTGTGATCATCCGTGTTAAATCTTTAACAACGGATTCAAATATTCAACATTTTTTGAATATGTGCTGATCGTATACGATTTAAGGATAGATGTCAATGAGTCCAGTGATGATCTTCATGCAAGTTTAACATGTGCGCGTGCGCTGCCACTTGTCGAATATATCTAAGCGCCTTCTGATCATCCCCTCACACTTATGCACACCGCCCCCATGCTATACTGCATGATACGCGCGTGTGGTCGCGCCGATTTGTCAACTCACAATCAGAATGGATGGCACATGCTTTCTCTCAAACGTTGGGCGCTCGTCACGCTGATCGTTTTGCTCAGCGTCAGCACCGCCGCCGCGCAAGACTTCCCGCCCGCCGCGATCGACAACGATGAGGGCGGCGCGGTCATCATCAACGGCAGCCTGCTTTACAGCGATCCGTTGTTCACGACCGGCGTGGCGCAGCCCGTGATCATCCTTGAAGATCAAGCGGGCTTTGTCGATCGCAATCGTTACTTCATCATGCCAGTTGAATCGCAAACTTTGGGGCAGTTGACCAGTGATTTCTACTCGTCGCCCGTCAGCTACAGTTTAGCGCTGCCCGGCGTACCGAATGGCAGCTACCGCGATGTCGATCAAGATGAGAACGACGACATCGGCGTGCAGGTGTTCGCCGTCGCTTATTGGGAAAATGTTTTTGGTGACCCGTATCTCGAAGAACGCGACTTGTACGGCGGCGGTTGGTCGGGCGCGTATGCGTCAACGCGCATTAGCGAAGACCCGGCGCTCGAATGGGAAGTGATCGGCGGCATTTTCGTGGTCTACGCGCCCGATAATGAGCAGGGCTTCCCGTCGGGCTTCGGTGAAGATGGCTTACTGTTCACCGCCGACGACCCGATTGTGCGCCTGCCGCAAGGCTACACCGTCGTCAACATGGATACCGATCCGTTCACGTTCGACCGTTCGCGCGAACCCGAGATCGACCTGATCGAACCCGAAGGCGCGGCGCTGGTCGATTATTCGCAGTTGAGCTTTACCGATGGCTTCAACGCGATGGTCGATAAAATGCAGAACGAATACGCCTTCACCGAGTACAAAGACATCGACTGGGAAGCGCTGCGCGCCGAATTCCTGCCGCGCTTTGAAGCAGCGGATCGCCGGGACGACGCGCTCGGTTATGTGCTGGCGCTGCGCGATTTTACATGGCGCATCCCCGATGGACACGTCGGTTTTGGCGCGCGCTTCATCCTTGATTTTCTCGTACAAGAAGAAACAGGCGGCGGACTCGGCATCGCCATCCGCGAGTTGGACGATGGGCGCGTGATCGTCAACTACGTGGCGGAAGGTTCGCCCGCTGCCGAAGCTGGCATTGGCTTGCGCGATGAGATCGTCGCCATCAACGGGACGCCGATCAACGACGCGATCAGCGCGGTTGTCCCGTGGACATCGCCGTTCAGCGCCGATCATGTGCTGCGTTTGGAGCAGTTGCGTTACGTGCTGCGCGGCGCGGTGGGACAAAGCATCACCCTGAGTTATATCAGCGCTGACAAAGACGAAGCGCAAGAGGCAAGCCTGAACCTGATCGCGGAAACTGACTCGCTCGATTTTGCCGAGCGTGCCGTGCGCGAGTCGTTCACGGGGTATGAGTTGCCGCTGGAATACAGCGTGCTGCCTTCAGGACACATCTACGTCAAGATTTACAGCTTCTTCGACAACACGCTGCTGAGCGTGCAGTTGTGGGAACGCCTGATGCAGACCTTGAACAGCGAGAACCCGCCCGGTCTGATCATCGACATGCGCGAGAACTTAGGCGGCAGCGGCTGGCTGGCTGATCAAATGGCGGCGTATCTATTCGACGAGCCGCTGATTCTGGGGCGCACCGAAGCCTATGATCGCGTGAGTGGAGAGGTTTTCAGCGACGATCGCGGCATCGAGCGCTTCTATCTGCCTTCGCCCGAACTGCGCTATCATGGTCCCGTCGCCGTGCTGGTGGGTCCCAATTGCAACAGCGCCTGCGAATTCTTCGCGTTTGACCTCACGCTCGAAGATCGCGCCGAGATCGTCGGCTTCTACCCGACGGCGGGCTTGGGCGGCGGCATTCGCTACTTCATCATGCCGTTGGGTATCTTCTATCAATTCACGGGCGGGCGCGCGCTTGATCCCGATGGCAACATCCACATCGAAGGCATCGGCGTGCAGCCGACTGTGCGCGTGCCAGTGACCGAAGAAACGCTGTTCACGGATGGCGATCCGGTGTTGGACGCAGCGATTGACGCGCTCGGCGGTTGATCACAAATCAGATCAAATGGGGCGATCCGGTGTCGGATCGCCCCGCTTTCCACACACAAACAGTTCGCGCAGGCAGCCTCTAACCAAAATTCAACCAAGCCTCAACCACAGTGTAGTTGCGCCTGTTTATATTCTGTTATATGATCAGGCTACTCGCAAATATGAACATTGGTTACACATGGTCACACGTCGTTTTACCGATGATCTTCCTGAGCCAGATGATTCGCAAGGCGTAGCTTATGAAACGCCGGAATACCCACCCGCCGCGCCGGTCATGCCCGAACGCCGCACCCCAACACCGTCATCCGCGCCGATTGCGCCGCGTCATAACGCCCGCGCCGCTGGTGGCGCGCATTTACCACGCACGCTGACGCAAGTATTGAATGAAGCCAACGAGCGCGTGATCGCGGGCGATCTGGTCGATTATGTGCCGATGCCGACCGGCTTCGATCCGTTGGACGGCTTCATTGGCGGTGGGCTGCGGAAAACCGAGTTGGTGCTGTTAGGCGGCGCGCAGGGGATCGGCAAAACGATCCTCACGCTGCAAGTGGCGCGCAACATCGCCCTGCGACCGGATCAGTATGTGTTCTACCTCTCGTATGAACACACTGAAACCCACCTGATGCACCGCCTGCTGTGTTTGGAAAGCATCAACCCGCCGGAGATCGACCTGAGTCGCGGCATCAAACTGCGCGACCTGTATCAGATCATCGTGGCGCAGCGCGCTAAAATCATGCTGCCCAACAGCGGCGGCACGGAATCGCTGCAAGCGATTTTGCGCGATAACCCGAAAACCGCGCCCAGTCTGGCGCGCGTCGCCCGTTATGCCGACCGCATGATCATGGTGAAAGCCAGCCCCGCCGTGACCACCCTGCGCGCCATCAAAGAGATGACCGCCCGTCTCAGCGATGCCACGGGCGGCAATGTGGTGGTGTTCATCGACTATCTGCAAAAGATCGCGGTGCATCCCGAACGCCCGCGCGATGAGAACGACAAGGTGACGATCATCGTCGAAGGCTTGAAAGACATCGCCATGACGCTGGATGTTCCCGTGTGGTCGATTGTCGCCTCCGACCGCGAAGGCTTGAAAAGTCGGCGCATTCACCTGTTTCATCTGCGCGGCAGCAGCGCGTTGGATTACGAATCCGACATTGCCATCATCATGAACAACAAATATCAAATTCTCTCGAAGGAACACGCCGCCTTCAACCCCTATACCTCCAAGCAGTTCCGCGATTGGGTGGTGTTCACCATCGAGAAGAATCGCGCGGGGCGCGCCATGCAGGATATGGAATTTCAACTGCACGGACAGCACTTCGCCTTTGACCCCCGCGGGCAAAAGGTGCAGCAGCAGTTGATCGACGACAAAATCATCGAATCGTAACGCTGATGGGGCGCGGATGCTGCGCCCCGTTACACTGTCCCCCAAGCTAATCGACAAATGCCCCTGAATAATGCACAACATAGCGCGTTGCGCTGCTGGTGTCGATCAGCATTTCCAGATACACCGCGCCATCGCTGTAAATGCCATAGCTATAGGTGTCGGCACGAGCAGCAAGTTCGCCAAAACGGTCGGTCGGTTCGGCGCTGTTCCATTCGTTGATGGCGACGCTGGCTTGCACTTCCGCCACTTGATCGGGGCGGATTGTGAAAGCAATGTTGTGGGTTGGGTTGAAACCCGTCGCACAGCTTTCCGAGATCACGCGGCTGTCTGCGGGCGGAGTCAAACGCACAAGGGGCATGAACTCATCAGTGCAGGCGCCGCCACTGAATAGAACACCGCACGCCGCTGTCAGCACAGCAACCGAACACGCGATCAGCACACGTTTGAGCATCGGTGTATCCCTCAAATCGTCTAATCATTACAATCAGCGTAACCAGAATAGCGCGTGCGCGCAAACAACCCACCGATCATTTCCGCGTAGCATCGCCCTGCCCAAAAATGCGCGCGATCCCACAAAAGCGTATATAATGAACGCAGATTTGCGCTTCTAGCACGCCTTTGGCAGCCTGAAGGCGTCTTTTTTTGCATTGCAGTGTACTTTGAGGAGAGTCTATGCGCCGCTTGATGATGTTCAGCGTGGTGCTGATGCTGCTGATCGGTTTCGGTTCAGCCGTGATCAGCACGTCCAGCGCGCAAGTCGAGGACACTTGTCCCGTCTTTATTGAAGATGCTATCAGCGTGGTAGGCAACAACTGCGGCAGCTTAGGGCGCAACAACGCCTGTTACGGCTTTAACGCAGTCAATGCCGATTTTATCACTGACGTTGATCCGGAATTTTTCACGCGCCCTTCCGAGCGCGCCGACTTACTCACCATCGCCAACATCGAAACTGTGCCGATGCGCCAAACCCTCAACGAGTGGGGCATCGCGCTGATCAGCGTGCAGGCGAACCTGCCCGATACGCTGCCCGGTCAAGCGGTCATCTTCATGATGGCGGGTGATGTCGATTATGAGAACGCCGTCGAGCCGGAAAACACGCTGATCTCGAACGGCGTTTTTCTCGATGTAACGCTGCTCAGCGCGCTTGATCTGCGGCATGAGCCGCGTGCTGACGCGCGCATCGTCACCAGCGTCGGCGCGGGACAGCCCGTGATCGCTGACGCGATCAGCAGTGATGGCGCGTGGGTGCGCGTGACCAGCGGCGAGCAGTTCGGCTGGGTTCCAAGCGATCAAGTGACGCCCACTGACGCCATCGACACACTGACCGTGATCAGCCCTGAAGCGCGCACAGCGGGGCAGGCATTTTACTTCAACACCACGATTGCCGGAACGGAATGTCGCGAAGCGCCGCAAACCCTGATCGTGCAGGGTCCGCAAAATGTGCTGATCGATATTACTGCTAACGGCGCGGGCATTCGACTCGGTTCGACCGCTGCGCTGCGAACCCTCCCCGCCACTAACTTACTGAACGCTGATTTTGTCGATCAGTATGGGAATGAAGTCGGGGAATTTTTTGAAGTTCTTGAAGTGACCAACTTTGACGGCACGGTGATCCTTGATCCCGATACCGAGTTTGAGGTTGAAGTTCCCGTCGGACATCGCGCTTTCCGTTGTTTGGCGCTGCCCGATGATCTCGGCGTAGACAGTGAATCCGACGACCGTTCGGTTTATCCCGAATGCGGTTGGCTGACACCGCGCCCGATCACGCGGCAAGAAGCGCAGGAATTTGCGGGCTACGACGGTGTCGATGTGCTGAATTACCCGATCGACATCCCGCTGGGTGAAGAAGAAGAAGAAGTCCAACAGCCGCCGATCTTCTTCGCGGGTTTACCGCCGCTGGCGCCGACCAATACACCCGTTCCTACCAGCACGCCGACCGATCTTCCTGCGCCGCCGCCGACCAACACGCCCAGCGATCCGCCGCCGCCGACCGGCGTGATTGATTTAGCGCTGAGCAAAACGGTGAGCAACCCAACCCCAGCGGAAGGCGCAGCGATCAGCTTCGCCGTGACGCTGTTCAACAGCAATCCCAGCGAAACCGCCACCAACATTTTAGTGGGCGACTCGCTGCCCCTAGGCGTGCAGTATGTCAGCAGCAGCGCCACCTTCGGCACGTTCGATGTTGAGTTAAGTGAGTGGGTGATACCCGCGCTGCCTCCCATGACCGCGGCTGTGCTGACTATCAATGTCACGGTCGCTAGTGACACAGAGGGCAGCACCATCACCAATTCGGCGGCGATCAGCAGCTTCGACCAAACTGATCCTAACTTTGAGAATAATGTCGCCAGTGCCAGCCTCACAGTGCAAGCGCCGCCAACGGGGATCGATCTCGCCATCGACAAGACGGTCGATAACGCGACGCCGTTCGAGTACGACTACATCACTTACACGGTCACACTGTTCAACAGTGATGCCGACGAAACCGCGACGAACATCGTCGTGTTTGATGCGCTGCCCAACGGTCTGTACCCGTTTGAAGGCTCAACTATCGTCGCCAGTTTGGGCAGTTATGTGATCACGCCGCAATCCGAGATCACGTGGACGATCCCCGCGCTCAGCCCGATGACAGCGGCAACGCTGACGATTGAGCGTGCAGTCGGCGTCGATACGGCTGGCACTACGATCACGAACGGGGCGGAAATCGTCAGCTTCGATCAAACCGATCCGAACTTGACGAACAACAGCGCCAGCGTTGATATGAACGTGCAGTCTCCCATCGAGATCGACCTGAGCATCGCTAAAACGGTCGACGACGCCGCGCCGTTTGAAAGTGATCCGGTCGTCTTTACCATCACGTTGACCAACACCAGCGCTGATGAAACCGCCACGGAAATCACGGTGTTTGATGAGCTGCCCGCTGGACTGACCTACGTTTCGCACACAGCCAGCAGCGGCATCTATGACGCACTAAATGGCACATGGGATATTCCCGAACTGCCCAGCAGCAGCGACGCCACCCTGACGATCACCGCGACGGTGAACGCCGACACAGCGGGCGACACGATCACCAACTCGGCGGAAATCTGCTGCTTTTATCAGAGCGATCCGGTTACCGATAACAACTTCAGCAGTGTCAACATTGAAGTGCAAGGGGGCAGCCCCGAACTCGACGTGAACCTGACCAAAATCGTGACCGGCGAACCCATCCTGTCTCCGGGCGAAAGCACGAGCTTCAGGATCACCATCAACAACCCGACGGCATTCGCTGCGACCGATATCCTCATCTTGGAAGTGCCGCCCATGGGGATGAGTTACGAAAGCATTACGCCCAGTTTGGGCAGTTACGCCGAAGGCTCGTGGTTTATTCCCGTGCTGCCGGCTGACACCAGCGCCACGCTTGACATTGACGTGACGGTGGATTACGGCACGGGCGGCGAAATGCTGACCAACACCGCCGAGATTTTTGACTTCGACCAGATTGGCGACGACCCGAACCTTGCCAACAACAGCGCCAGCGCCAGCATCAATGTCACGCCCATCCAAATCGACATGAGCCTCGCCAAGACGGTCGATAATGACACGCCGGTTGAAGGCGACACTGTCGTTTACACGATGACGCTCACCAATGAGGATGCCAGCTTCACTAACGTTGAAATGCTCGTCTCTGACTTGCTGCCCAGTGGCGTGACCTACATCAGCGATGTTGCCAGCCATGGGAATTATGACCCGATCACGGGCGAATGGTCGATCGAATTTGAAGCGCTGATGCCGCTGGAAAGCGCGACGCTTACCATTAGCGCGATGGTCGACCCGGGTACCGAAGGCAGCACCATCACCAACACGGCGACAATCAGCAGTGCGGGCGAACCCGATCCCAACTCGGCGAACGACAGCGCCAGCGTCGATATTACCGTGCAAGCGGCGGCTGAGGTCGACTTGAGCATCAGCAAAACGGTGAACGATGCGGCGCCGTTCGAAAACGAAATGATCACCTACACAATTGTCGTCACGAACCCGTCAAGCGAGTTCAGCGCCATCAACATTTTAGCGCGCGACCTGCTGCCTGCTGGTGTCACATATGTGTCGCATGTCGCCACACTTGGCTCTTACGATCAATTTAGCGGTGATTGGGAAATCCCGCTGATCGAAATTCTCGCTAACGCTACGCTCACCATCAACGCTATGGTCAATGAGGGCGCAGCGGGCAGCACCATCACCAACACGGCGAACATCATCGAAGCTGATCCCAGTGATCCCAACACGGTGAACAATAGCGCCAGCGTCGATATTACGGTGCAACTGAGCGACCAGATCGACTTGAGCATCGAGAAGACGGTCGATGACCCGATGCCGACCGAGTTTGATTACATCCTTTACACGGTCACGCTGACTAACCCCAGCACCACTGAAACCGCGACCAACATCGTCGTGTTTGACGCGCTGCCAGACGGTTTGTCCCCGGGTGAAACCTGGGACATCGACGTCAGTTTAGGTAGTTTTGTGGTTACGGGTAACGGCGAAATCACGTGGACAATCCCCGCGCTCAACCCCTTGACGGCGGCAACGTTGACGGTTTCGCCGGAAGTCGATTTCGGTACTGGTGGTCAAATCATCACGAACACGGCAGAAATCGTCAGCTTCGATCAAACCGATCCGGATACGAGTGATAACAGCAGCAGCGTTGATCTGACCGTCGTTCCCATCACCGTAATCGACCTGAGCGTCACTAAAACGGTCGATGACGCCTCGCCGTTGGAAGGCGATATGGTGATGTACACCGTCACGCTGACCAACACCAACACGGATGATAACGCCACCAATGTGTTCGTGTTGGACCTGTTGCCGTCGGATGTCACCTATGTGTCGCATGTCGCCAGCGTGGGCAATTACGACGTGATCGATGGTCTTTGGACTATCGCCGCTTTAGCACCCAGCAGTGACGCCACGCTCACGATCAACGTGACAGTAAACCCTGGCACGGCGGGCAGCACGATCACTAATTTTGCAGAAACTGACGGTCTCGATCAGTACGATCCTAACGGGGCGAACAACTTTGTCAGCGTTGACATCAACCCGCTGAGCGCCATCGATATTGACGTAAACAAAACTGTCAGCGATGCGTCACCGCTGGAAGGCGACACGATCAGTTACTTCGTCGAAGTGACCAACCTCGGCTTAAATGATGCCTTCGATGTGATAATTGAGGATGTGCTGCCTGCGGGTGTAACCTACGTGAGTAATACTGCCAGCGCGGGCGTCTATAACGAGTTCGACCATCTATGGACGATCACACTGCTCGAATCTGGTAATGACGTGCTGCTGGAAATCGTGGTCACGGTGGATGAAGGAACGGGCGGCAACCTCATCACGAATACGGCATCGCTCAACAGTGTCGGCGCGGGACAGGTGGACACCAATTCCGGCAACGACAGCGACAGCGCGTCCATCACGCCGCTGACACCCGTAGACATTAGCATCACGCAGAGCGTTCCGAGCATCACCACCCCGCTTGAGGGTCAAACCACGATCTTCACGGTGACGGCGACCAACCTGCACCTGTCCAACACGGCGACCAATATCACGGTCAATGCGCCGATCCCGACAGGCACGACGGGCGCAGGCGCGACTACATCGCCCGGCACCAGCTATAACCCCGGCACGGGCAACTGGACGATCCCGAGTTTGGCGGCGGGCGCTTCGGTCACGCTGCAATTGGGCGTCGATCCCAACCCCGGCACAGGCGGCAGCATCATCACGCACACCGCCACGCTAAACGCGCTTGATCAGGTCGATACGAACACACTCAACGACAGTGACAGCGCCAGCATCACGGTGCAAACGCCGCTGGACATCAGCATCACGCAGGGCGTGCCGACTGTAACCAACCCGGCAGAGGGTGAAACCACGATCTTCACGGTGACGGCGACCAACCTGCACCTGTCCAACACGGCGACCAATATCACGGTCAGCGCGCCGATCCCGGCAGGTTCGACGGGCGCAGGCGCGATCACATCGCCCGGCACCAGCTATAACCCCGGCACGGGCAACTGGACGATCCCGAGTTTGGCGGCAGGCGCTTCGGTCACGCTGCAATTGGGCGTCGATCCCAACCCCGGCACAGGCGGCAGCATCATCACACACACCGCCACGCTGAGCGGGCTTGATCAGGTCGATACGAACCCGGGCAACAACAGCGCCAGCGCCAATGTGACCGTTAAACAAAATATCGATCTCGCGGTCAGCAAAGGTCCCGGTGGCACACCTCTCGTCTTGGTTTTCACGAATCACGTGTTCGCCATCACGGTGACCAACAACAGCGGCAGTGTGACCGCGACCGGTGTCGTGATCAGCGATCCGATACCGGCGGGCGCAACTTACGTGAGTGACAACAGTGGCGGCGCCTACAGCCCCGGCACAGGCAACTGGATAATTTCCAGCATAGCGCCGGGTGACAGCATCACACTGCTGCTCACAGTGGAAGCAACCGGCATGATTGGCGACACCGTGACGAACACCGCCACGCTGCAATCGCTCGATCAGAACGACACGACGCCGGGCAACAACAGCGCCAGCGCCGACTTCTTCATCAACCTTCCCTAAAGGGGAAGCAAGTAAACCAAAAGGGGCGATCCAGTGGATCGCCCCTTTTGGTTCCTAAAATTCGCCCCACCCACACGCTTACGCCCGATGATGATCGATCATGTCAAACGTCGCGCCGTAGACATACGGGTTGCCCGGCGAGAAATTCCACGGAAAGCCATAATCGATGGCGCTGGCATCATCTAAGCGTTTAAGCTGATCGTCGGTCAGCTTCCATTCGAGTGCGGCGATATTGTCGATCATGTGTTCCGGCTTACGCGCGCCGATGATCGGGATGATCTGCGCGCGCGCCGTTTGCTGGCGCACCCAGTTGATCGCCACCTGCGCACGGCTGTGTTCGGTTTCCTGCGCGATCTGCGCCAACGTTTCGAGCAGCGTTTTCGTGCTTTCCGCCATGTTCGCAGTGGTGCGGTCGCGGTCGTAGCGCGTCGGTTCGTCGCTTGTCTGAGCGCCCGCCTCAGTGTATTTTCCGGTCAGCACGCCGCCGCCCGTCACGCCCCACGCCAACACGGTCATATCCCAGTGTTTAGCGGTGGGCAGCAGTTCGCGCTCGACATCACGCCGCATCAGTGAGTATGGCACTTGCAGCGCGACGGGCGAGGCATAACCGCGCAGTTCGGCGCGCGTGTTCGCCTCCGCCACCATGTACGAGGGCGAGTCGGAAATGGCGGGATAGGCGATTTTGCCCTGCCGCACCAAGTCGTCAAACCCGCGCATGATTTCCTCAATCGGCGTCATAAAGTCGTAGACATGCACATACAGCACGTCGATATAATCGGTTCGCAGCCGCTTCAGACTGCGCTCGACCGACTGCATCAAGTTTTTGCGGCTGTTGCCGCCGCTGTTGGGATCGGTCGATTTCGGGTTGGTCAGCGTGAACTTGGTGGCGACAACGAAATGCTCGCGCCGCCCTTCGAGAAATTCCCCGACGAATTCCTCGCTCGTGCCGTCAGTGTAATTGATCGAAGTGTCGATGAAGTTGCCGCCTGCGTCCGCGTATAGGTCGAATTGGCGGCGGCTGTCCTCTTTCGACGCGCCCCAGCCCCACGTTTCACCGAAGGTCATCGTACCAAGCGCCAATTCCGAGACGCGCAAGCCGCTGCTGCCGAGTAGTTTATAACGCATAGGGATACATTTCCTTTTATCGTGCTACCGTGAACAGATGATTACATACATACAGTCAGTCGATCTAAACCACGGGTTTGCGTCGCCGGAACAGCAGGATCGGCAGCGTCGTGCCAAGTGTGATCGCCGCCAGCACTAAGCCCGTGACGATGAAATTGATCAGCATTTCCGCCAGCAGATTAACCGACTCGGGGGCGGTTGGATCGACCGTCGTCAGGTTGATCGCCGCCAGCATCGCGCGGTAAGCGGTCACACCCGGCACCAGCGGAATCGACGCGCTGATCGCAAACAGCATCGCCGGCGCGCGAAAACGGCGCGCCCAATATTCGCTCAATAACCCGACCACCGCCGCGCCAACGAACGTCGCCGGGGCGATGCCCCACCCGATGCCGATCTGCACCAGCGTGCGCATCGAATGACCGAGCGCGCCCGTGATCACACACGCCAGCAGCAGGCGGCGCGGCACATTGAACAGCATGGCGAATCCCAACGCCGCCAGCGCCGACCAGAACGCATCGGCTGCCAGCGTCAGCACCAGATCAGCGTCAAGTAGGTTCAGAACAACGTCCTAACTGCTCCAGCGCCGCTTCCAGATCATCGGCAAACGATACGGTGAAATTGGGCTGTTGAATCAGCTTAGCCAACACACTCCAGATGACGCGAATGTATTCATCCGCGCCCAACACCGCCACGCAGCGCACATACAGCTCACGCTCAAGATAATCGCGCTTGAAGCGGCGCGCAAAATCAATGGGCAGCAAGCTCATGCGCGTGATGTCGAAAATCATATCCAGCGGGCGCGGCGCGTTCGCCGTTTGCATCAGCACATCCATCTGCGCGAGGGCGTCATCAAACTCACGCCACTGCCAGCGGTCGATCACTTTGATATAGAGGATCGTTGGCGCGTTCTCATCGAACCACGACACTTCAAATGCCATGCCCTAATTCTCCGCTGGCGTGTCGAGTAAACGGGCGTAAGTGTGCGGCATCCGTTGGCGCAGCAAGGGAAACAACGTGCGCCAGTGCGTCAGCGTGTGCGGGTCGAGATCAGCCGTGATCACTTCGACGCTAGCGCGTCCGGCTTGCGCTAAGATGCGTCCGGTCGGGTCGCAGATGAAGCTGCTGCCGTAGAAGGTCACATCGTTTTCGACGCCGATGCGATTCGCCGCGCCGATGAAGACGCCGTTGGTGATCGCGTGCGCGCGCATGACCGTTTGCCACATGGGTTGTGAGTCGATGGCGGGATCGCTCGGTTCCGAGCCAATCGCGGTGGGATAAAAGATGTACTGCGCGCCATTGAGCGCGTAAATGCGCGCCAATTCGGGGAACCATTGATCGTAACATGTGGGTGCAGCCACGTTCACGCCCATGATCGGATGCACGGGATAATCGCCTGCCGCTTCAAAAAAGTGCGTTTCGTTATAGCCCGCGCCCGATGGAATATGCACCTTGCGCGTGCTGCCGCTGACCTGCCCGCTCGGAGCGTGGATCAGCGCGGTGTCGAAGTAGTGTCCGTCGGGGGTTTGCTCAAAGATGCTGCTGATGATCGTCACGTTGTGCGTGCGCGCCAACTCGTTAAACACGGTTTCGGTGATGCCGCCGGGAAACGGTTCCGCCCACGTAAAACCACTCGGATTGACCGTGCCGGGAAAATAAGGCGAGAGTGTGAGTTCCGGCAGACAGATCAAGCGCGCGCCCGCCGCCGCCGCTTGCGCGACCAGTGTGCGATAAGTCTCGATCATCGCTTCGCGTGTGCCTGCCCACCCCACTTGCACCAGACCGACGCGAATCGCCTCCATAAGAAGAGTCATCCTCTCTGCGCTAAGGTTTAGGGTTGATAAGCAGAGGTAACTATAACGCTTTTTGGGAAAATTGCGCGGGGGTTGGAGACGTGATCAAGCTGCGGGCAGCAAAATTGTTGAGGGGTTGCGCCAATGAGTTAAACCGACAACTTCAAGCGCTCTCGATTCTATTTGCGCGCAAAGTCGATCAATTTTCGCCGCTGGATTCCATCGCTGCACCTGCCTGCGCGCGGGCTAAATACGCGCCGATCTCGCGGACGGCGATCTGCGCTTCCTGTCGAATATTGTACAAGGGACCCAAACCGCGATAAAACCGCCCGACCAGATACAACCCCGCGTGACCCTGCACCGCTTGGCTGTCGTCGGCGGCGCGGATCATCCAGCCGTCGGCGTCAGTGGCGTAATCGATGGCGAGATAATCCAACACCGGACGATAACCCGTACACATGATCACCGCGTCGGCTGGCACGCGCGTGCCGTCCATGAGGATCGCGGCGTCGGGTTCTAAGCGGTCGAGTCCGGCGGCGGGCGTGATCATCCCGTCGCGCACCGCTTCGACAAAGCCCGCCCCCCGCACAGGCGCGGATGTGCCAACCCGATCATCGCGGTTCGGCGCCAGCGGCAAGCCGAGTTCCTCAAGACCGGGGTACGTCTGATAATTCACGCGGTTGATGAAGGGCTTGCGCCAGCGCTGCGGCAGTCGCTTGGCGATCAACTGCCAGACGGTGTTGGGCAAGCCATAAGAATACTGCCGCGCGACCACAATATCGCTGCGGATCGCCAGCGTGATCGGCTGCCGCGCGTGATCGAGCAGCGCCAGCGCAATATCAACACCGCTGGGCCCGTTGCCGACCACGACCACACGCTGATCGGCAAAATCCGCCGGATCGTGAAAATCGTGCGCGTGGATGTATGTCCCCGTGAACGACTCCGCGCCGGGGATCGTCGGCAGATACGGCTTGCCGAAGCGCCCCGACGCGATGATCACGCATGGATGCCACGAACTACCCTGATCAGTATCTACACGCCAGCCGCCGTTGTCGGGCGCGACGCGCGTCACGGTCACGCCCAGATCAATGTTGAACTGGTGATCGCGCATGTAATCGAGAATGTAGCGATAATAATCGCGCCCCAACGGATACACACCATAGCGCAGCGGGATGCGTTTGCCCGGCAGATGGGAGACGAAGCCCGCTGTATTCAGGCGCAGCGACGGATACAGATGCGCCCACGTCGAAGCGATCGCGCGCGCCTGATCGACCGCGCGATAACGAATGCCCGCGCGGTCGAGATAATACGCGCTGCTGATGCCCGCAGGACCCGCCCCGACGATCAGAACATCTTCGCTCATACGCGCGTTAACTTTCGTCCGTTACTTCGACTTCGGGCGTTGCGCGGATCGGCGTGGCGGGCGCGGGCGGCGTCGCCAATGGCGTGCCTTGCGCGAGCGCCGTCACCGTCCACG
>JBGSRB010000630.1:0-4603 GCA_041737735.1 Anaerolineae bacterium
CTTTCACCTGTGATCTTCATTCCCATTTTCGTCTTTCTGATGGTGGCGTCGTCGAACGCGGTCAACCTGACCGATGGCTTAGACGGCTTGTCGGGCATCATCACCGCCAGCGCGTATATGGCGTATGGCATCATCGCTTATTTACAGGGTCAAATTTTTCTGGCGCAGTTTTGCTTCATCATCGTGGGGGCGTGCTTCGCCTTCTTGTGGTTCAATGCCCACCCCGCGCAGATGTTCATGGGCGATGTCGGCTCGATGGCATTGGGCGGCACGCTGGCGGTCGTCGCCGTAATGACGGGTCAATGGCTGCTGCTGCCGATCATCGCGGTCGTGCCGCTGGCGGAAACGGTCAGCGTGCTGCTGCAAGTCGGCTATTTCAAGCTGACCAAGGGGCAGCGTTTGTTCAAGATGGCGCCGCTGCATCATCACTTTGAGCGCAGCGGCTGGAGCGAGACGCAGATCGTGCAGCGCTTCTGGTTGGTCGGCTTGCTCTCCGCGATGATCGGCGTGGCGCTGGTATTGATTTAAGCAACGTTGGTAAGCTCACGCAGGCAAATAAAAAAGCGATCCCCGTGTGGGGATCGCCTTTTCTTATGTGTCTGGATCGATGGTGCTAACGCAGATTACTGTCCGCGTGCCGCCGCGCAGGTCAGCGGTGCGGCGCAGGTGCGTGATTGTCCAACGCTGGAAACGCCGGTGCAGACATTGGTTTGGCAGTCCGACGGGGCGTTCGTTTGCACATTCCATGCGCCCGTTGGAATACCATCCCAGTCACTGAAATCGATGGGACCCACATTAACGGCGCTCACACCAGCATTGTTTGCTGGGTCGGGATAGACGTTGGGATCGCCAAAGTAATCGTAGTAGATGCCATCGCCATTGCTGACATTGCTGCCGATGCCCGGGCTGCCGCTTTGCGGGCTGAAATCACCATCGGGGTCAACATCGAAGCCATTATCGAGATCGTAGATCAGCGGGCCCCAATCATCGCCCCACCAGTTATTGCGCCAGTCCGTGTCGTCACCGCTAACGGGCTGATAGACAGCATACAAACCTGTATTGTTAACGATGCAGCAGTTTTCGCACGAGCGCCCGGGTGAGCCTAACAAGCTACCAGTCGAGCCGCCAGTCGAGAAAAACGCGCTGCCCGTTGTGGCATTGTTGCCATAGAAACGCGCGTGGTCGCCATCAAACGACGAGTTGGTTTCTAGATAGAGAGCGCCACCCGTGCCTGCGGTGTTACGAATGAAGAAGGCGCGATTGCTGCTGCTGCCACCGCCAGCCGTCAACCAAGTATCATCACCACCGTAGTAACCACCACCTAGCGATGTGGCAGTGTTGAGAAAGAAACAGGTATCGTCATCGGCAACAGTGCGCCCCGTGCGCGAGAAGACGCCAGCGCCGATATTCGCTTGATTATTCTGAATGGTGGCGTTACTCATGTTGATCACGCTGCCTGTGGTCGAACCGCTGCCGCCACCATCAGCATAAATGCCACCGCCATCAGTAGAACTGCGGCAGCTCTGCACCGTCGTATTTTCGAGTGTCAAGATCGAATCGGGCGCAACAAAGATGCAACCACCTTCAGCGCGCGTGGCACCCAAGATCAACCCGCCACCACCTGCGTTGCCATTACGCACCACAATGTTCTGTAACGTCAGCGCGCGCGGGTCAAGATCGTTGGAAACAGGCGAACCCACATAGAAAACGCGCGTAGCGTTATTGCCTGTCACTTGAATGTTACCGCCGCCATTAATGATAAGTTCGTTACCTGCACCAATCTGAGTTACAGCCAGATGACCCAGCACGGATGACAGCGTGATGTTGCCACTGACGCTGAAAGTAATCGTGTCTGTACCACTGCCCGCAGCACAGTCAGGGTAAGTAGCAGCATCATCATTCGCATTACCAATGGCTTCGCGCAGTGAACAGAAAGTATCAGTGGTCAAGTTATCAGCTAACGTATTGACCGTGATCGGCGCCGCGTAAACGGGCGTTGCGAAGCTAAGACTAAATAAAACGACCAACGCCAGCGCTCCGACGATGATCCCTAAGCGTAGAGATACAAACCCCAATGTTTTCATCCCTTTGTCCTCTTTGTCATAAGGCATATTCGCCCGCATGTAGGCATGAGTCGTTTATCAGCATAGCACAATGTCGATTGAGACACAATGAGGGTGATAGGCAAAGGGCGTGTTTACTACAAAAATTCAACAAAATTCATATTTGAGCCGCTTTAAGTTGGCTGTAGCTCGACAGGGAATTGCAGTTCGGTGACCAGATCGCTGCCTTCCACCGACTGCCCGCCCTTAAGCGTGATCTCGCGCGGCTTGCCCGTCAGCCGATAGCCGTTGTGCTGCATCCACAGTCCCATCTGACCATAACCCGCGTGAATGACTTCGAGCGCACCTGTGATGATCGTGGTCGCCATCAGCGGCTCGGCGGGGAGGCGGCGCGGGGTCAGGTGCAGACCGTCATGTAAGCGCACGGGGGCGTGGCTGGACATCTCGATCAGGCAGCCCATCTCCAGCGTCATGTCCTGCTCGACGATCTCATCATCGTGACAGAGGATGAAGCACAAGCCGTAACCGCTGCGTTCGGGCAAGGCGGCTCTGATCTGATGATGCGTCAGCACTGCCGCCTCAAACGACGCGAACACCGCGCGCACGCTCAGCGCCGACTGTGCCGGAATCGCCTTGATGACGACATCCAACGCGGTATCGTTCTCGGTGCTGCGGATCGCGCCCAAGCGCGCTTCAATCTTGCGGATGCGCTGCATTTCAGCGCGAAGCTGCTGCTCAATTTCGGCTTTCTTGAGCAGCAGCATCCCCTGCATTTCGGCGGTGGAAACATCGTCGTGCAGCATCCGGCTGATCTGGTCGAGCGATAAACCCAACTCTTTCAGCACCAGAATCCGGTTAAGCGCCGCCATTTGCTCGGCGCTGTAGTAGCGATAACCCGTTAAGCGGTCGATCTGGGCGGGCTTCAACAAGCCGATTTCGTCGTAATAACGCAGCAGGCGTTTGGATACCCGCGCCAATGTCGCAAACTCGCCAACGGTGAACATCGCTTCATCCTTAGTCTGGGCTGGTGCTGATTATACGCTCGGAACAGTGGCGGCGTTCCAGACGCCGGTCGCGGCGGTGGCGCGGGCATAGTCGGCAAAATCACGGGCGGGTCGTCCCAACGCCCGTTGCACGCCATCCGCCAACGAAGCGTTACGCCCATCCATCACGGTGGTGAACAGGTAATTGACCAGCCAGATGTAATCTTCGGGGATAGCGCCCGCACGCATGAAATCGCTGTATTGTTCCGGCGTCACCTGTACAAAGCGGATGTCGCGTCCAGTGGCGCTGGCGATGATGGCGATGGTTTCGGTGAAAGTCAGCAGGCGCGGTCCCGTCAGTTCGTAAAGCTGTCCGGCGTGACCTTCCTCCGTCAGCGCAGCGACGGCAACATCCGCGATGTCGTCGGCGTCAAGCAGCGGCTCCAGCACATCACCGATCGGCAGCGCGATCTCGCCCGCGATGATCGGTTCCAGCAGGAAACTTTCGTCAAAGTTCTGGTTGAACCAGCTTGCTCGTAAAATCGTCCAGTCAGCGCCCGCCTGCTGCACGATCTGTTCGCAGCGTTGGGCTTCGTCCTCACCGCGACCGGACAGCAGCACCAAGCGTTGCACGCCCGCCGCCACCGCCTGCGCCGCAAAAGCACGGATGTCATCGACCGCGCCCGGCACCGCGAGATCAGGCTGATAGCTGATGTAGACCGCGTGGACGCCGTGCAAAGCGGCTGTCCATGTCGTGCGGTCTTTCCATTCGAACGGCGGATCACCCGCGCGCGAGCCGACGCGCACAGGCAGGTTGCGCGCTTGCAAGCGTTCGACTACGCGGCGTCCTGTTTTGCCCGTGCCGCCCAGAACAAGGATCGTGTTCGTGTGTGTCATGATTGATAGTCTCCCTGATAGTTTTGCCAATACACGCATCCTAAAGGTTGCCGTAACGTGAACCTCAAGCGCTTCTCATGCTTTACTCATGTTGACTGTGCGGCAGGCGCTTAGACTGCGCCATGTCTCACAAAAAGCGAGCGATGCTGTACGCCGCCGCGTTTTGCGTTATCATAAGCGGCAGCTAAATGGTGTACGCGCGTGCTGTGAACGCATCGCTTGCGATCCCGCACGTAGGAAAGAATTGAGAGGGCAAACCACGTGAAAAAATTCACGCTGATTGTGATGCTGGTGGCGCTGATCGTGCTGCCCATCGCCGCGCAAGACACGACTACTGATACCACCACCGACACCACGACGCCATCAAACGCGGTGACGGCGTTTTTCGTCGCCTGCGCCGATCGCGCCGTGCTGAACTTCACGGGCGAAATGCTGGTGAACTTCGACATTTATTATCAGGTGTTCAACGCCGCGGGGGGTTTAGGCACGCCGCTGACCAACCTGCGCCGCGTTCCGGTGAGCGGCACGTTCGCCGTCAGCGATCAGGTGACGTATAACGACGGCGCGCAGCTTCTCGCGGCAACATTCGGCAGCGCGCGCGTGATCGTCGCCCGCGAAACGGACTCATCACGCATCGATTTCGACTTCACGATTGACGAC
>JBGSRB010000638.1:0-13633 GCA_041737735.1 Anaerolineae bacterium
TAGCGCTCATGATCTTCAGCCAATCGCGGGCATGTCAGGGTTGCCGGGGTTGAAGTGCTTGAGCATGACCAGCGGTTCGGTGCTGCTGAGGTTGGTGATGCTCACGCCCGCGCGCGCTGCGTCAGCCGTGACGAAGAACTCATCTTCGGTCATCTGCCCATAGCGGATCATGACAGGCGACGCCATGCGGTGCGCGCCGAAATCGCCCACACCCTGAATGCAGATCACGCCGTAAGCGGCTTTATCCGTGATGGTTACGGTTTGCCCCGGTTGCACGGTCAGGCGTTTGGCGCTGAACCACTCGCTGCCATAGGTGATCCATTCTTCGCTGTAGCCGTGCTGCGCCGCCGAGTCGCCCGTTGGCTTGGGCGCGAGGAAGTGATTTTGCTTGAAGTTGGGATCGGTGTTCTGTTCCCAGTCGAGCAGCGAGAACAGATAATCATAGTCATCGTGCTTGTCGGTTGGCACGTCTTTGACGACCATGCTCCAATCGACCAGTTGATAATCCGCGATGAGCGATTGCCACATCGAGAACACATCGCTGGCGCGTTGCGGTTCATAAGTGCAGAAGGTGCCGGGGGCGTGCAGCACACCGGGCGGAACATACCAGCCCGTATCAAGCTGCAAGCGATAGGCTTTCGACAGCGCGAGAATCTGGTTATCGCCTTCGTTCCAACGCTGTAAGCAGGCGATCACCTGATCTTTGGTCGTGCCGGGTTCCAGCCCGAAGAAGGTATAGGGGAAGGTATCGAGCGCAAAGTTATACTGTGCGGGATAAAAATAGGCTTCGGGTTTGCCCACGCGCCCGACATCGGCGGCTTTCTCGTCACTTTGATGCAAGTGATGCGGCAGCGGATACATATTGTCGAAGAACTTGCTGTACATCACCCAACCGCCGTACTGATCGATCACGTCTTGACCGAGAAAATCCGCGCCGTTGAGTTCAATCGCTTCTTTGAGCGTGACGCGCTTGTCGGCGTCAACGTAGATGTAGCTCAAGCCTTCATCGCCGGGGGTGAGGGGTCCGTTATCGGCGTGCGTGGTGGAGGCGAACCAGCGTTCGTCAATGCCGCCGCGATTCGCGCCGAGCGCGTACAGATCATCGGTGTGCAGACGCAGGCGGCGTCCCGGAACGCAGAACGAGCGCGGAACCCACGCGGGCGCTAGGCGCACAATGCCCTTGCCCTGTTCAAGCGCTTGCTGGATCAATGTTTGTGTCATGCTATTGCATCCTTGAATGGGTGTGCGTAAAAAAGGGCGGCATGATCGCCGCCCTCGTGTTACACGTTCGATTGAGGCGGCTGTGATCAGCCGCCTCTGCGCGCAAACTTACTGAACTTCACTGATGCGTTCAGCTTGGTCGATGTTATCAGCAGTCAGCAGCACGGGTTCAAGCAGAATGACATCTGATGCCATCGCGCTGCAACCACGCGCTTCCAACACCGCCAAACGCAGCGCGGTGCGTCCCTGCTCGCCGGGGAACTGCTCGACGGTGCCAGCCAAGCCACCATTGATCACACTGCCGACTGCTTCGGGCAGGGCGTCAAAGCCGAGAATGGCGATCTGGTCTTGCAGACCGAGCGCGATCACAGCTTCGAGCGCACCGAGCGCCATGTCGTCATTGGCGGCGATGATCACATCCGGCGGGGTTTCCAAACCAGCCAAGCCCGCTTCGGTCACGCTCAAGCCTTCTTCACGACGGAAGTTGGCGGTCTGATCGAACACGATTTCGTACAGCGCGCCGGCTTCTTCAAACACGGCGAATGTTCCGGCGCGGCGGTCAATGGCGGGACCCGATCCGGGTTGACCCTCAAGATAGAAAATGCGCGCGCCGTCGGGGTAATTCTCGACGACCCAGTCCGCCTGCGCGCGTCCGCCGATCACGTTATCCGCGCCGACATGCGCCAGAATGCCAGCGACGCCTTCAACGCGGCGATCCACTGTCACGACGATCAAACCCGCGTCGATCGCTTGCTGCAATGCCGGAGCCATCGCCGCGACATCCAACGGGCTGATCACCAAGCCTTGCGCGCCCTGCACGATGGCAGCTTCCACGTCAGCGGTTTGCTTCGGCACGCTGCTTTGTCCGTCGCTTTCGAGCAGGTTGATTTCACCGATAGCAGCGGCTTCATCGCGAATCTGACCTTGCATATGCACGAAGAAGGGGAACGCCAGATCGGGCATACTGCTGCTGATCGTCAGTGCATCCATGGAAGCACACGCGGCGATCTCGGCGGCGAACATGCTATCTTCTTCGCCCATCATCATGTCTTCAAAACCGGGAACTTCACTGATGCGCTCGGCTTCCATGATGTTGTCAGCCGTCAGCAGCACGGGCGACAGCAGCACGAGCGCGTTTTCCGGCGCGACACCATTCACAACCTGATTGACGACGATATTCAGCGCGGTACGTCCCTGTTCACCGGGGAACTGCTCAACCGTGCCAGCTAAGCCGCCATTCAGCACACTTTCGACCGCTTCGGGCAGGGCATCGAAGCCCAACACCGCGATTTGATCCTGCAAACCAAGCGCGATCACGGCTTCGAGCGCGCCCAACGCCATGTCGTCATTCGCGGCGATGATCACGTCCGGCGGGGTTTCCAAACCAGCCAAACCCGCTTCGGTCACGCTCAAGCCTTCTTCGCGGCGGAAGTTGGCGGTTTGATCGAACACGATTTCGTACTGCGAACCTGCTTCTTCAAACACCGCAAATGTTCCGGCGCGGCGGTCAATGGCGGGTCCTGATCCCGGCTGACCCTCAAGATAGAAAATGCGCGCGCCGTCGGGATAATTCTCGACGACCCATTCCGCCTGTGCGCGTCCGCCGATGACGTTATCCGCGCCGACATGCGCTAGAATGCCATCGACGCCTTCAACGCGACGATCGACCGTCACGACGACCAAACCGGCGTTCACCGCATCTTGCAGCGCGGGCGCCATCGCTGCGACATCCAGCGGGCTGATCACCAAGCCTTGCGCCCCCTGCACAATGGCGGCTTCGACATCGGCGGTTTGCTTCGGCACGCTGCTCTGTCCGTCGCTTTCGAGCAAGTTGATGCCACCAATAGCGGCGGCTTCATCGCGGATTTGCCCCTGCATATGCACGAAGAAGGGGAAGGCGAGATCGGGCATCGAACTGGCAATCGTCAAGTCGCCTTGCGCTGCGGTGGGCATCACCAGCAGCAGCAGCACGAGCAGCAACAGTAGTTTTTTCATGATCAAACTCCTAAATTTTGGTTAAGCGATTTATGCTTCGGGTCGTGCGGTTCACGTTCACTTCGTCGGTCAACCTCCTCTCACCCGATGGATCAACATTTACGAACTGCGTCTGGATTTCACAAACTGATCGAACGCCACTGCCAGCACGATGATGCAGCCAATGATGATCTGCTGGATGTAAGACGAAACGTTCATCAGCACCAAACCGTTAGTCAACACGCCGACCAGCACCGCGCCGATCACCGTGCCTAGCACCCCGCCTTGTCCGCCGAATAAGCTCGTGCCGCCGATCACAACCGCGGCGATCACGGTTAGCTCATAACCGAGTCCTGCGACCGCTTCGGCTGAATTTAAGCGCGCGCTCAGCACAAAGCCGCCGAGTCCCGCGAAGAAGAAGCCGACGATCACATACACGCTGAGCAGAATGCGGTTGACGTTCAAGCCGGATAAACGCGCGGCTTCGCGGTTGCCGCCGACGGCATACACATGGCGTCCGTATTGGGTGTAACGCAGTACCACGAACGCCAGCAGCGCGAAGCCGAGAAAGATGATAACGGGAATGGGAACATCGTCCACGCGCCCTTGTCCCCAATAATTGTAATTGGCGTCAAAGCCGCTGATGGGTCCCCCGTTGGAGAAATAGAGCGCCGCGCCACGAAAGACCGATAACCCGCCGAGCGTAACCACGAACGGCGGCACCGCCAAGCGTGTGATCGCCATGCCTTGCAGCAAGCCACCCAACACGCCGATCAACATGGCGACCAGCGCCGCGCCCATCACCGAGCCTTCCATGAATGAGACATCCAAACCCGTGAGCGTGGTGAAAAATGCGCCGCCTTTATAAATATCGGCGCAGATCAAGCCTGCCAGCGCCAGCAGCGATCCGACTGAGAGATCAATGCCCGCTGTGAGGATCACAAAGGTCATGCCGATGGCGATCAACCCCGTGATCGAGACTTGACGCATCACGTTCCACAGGTTCAGCGGTAGAAAAAAGCGCTCGTTGAGCGAACCGAAGATGATCACCAGCAGCAGCAGGAAGATCAGCGGCGCAAAACGTGCCAGCAGGTCAATCGGGTCAAGGCGGCGCGTAGTTGGCGGTGTTGGGTTGATCGGGGTTCGTGCCTGATCCATAAGGGTTTACTCCGTCGCTTCCAGTTCTAACGCCATTTTTTGCATTAAGGTTTCTCCGCTGGCTTCTGCGCGCGTGAAGACGCCCGTTAAGCGTCCCCCGCGGATCGTGATGATGCGGTCGCTCATGCTCAAAATTTCGGATAGTTCTGACGAGATCATGATCACGGCGATGCCGTTCGCAGCCAGTTGATCGAGCAGTTGATGCACTTCCGCTTTGGCGGCAACATCGATGCCGCGCGTCGGCTCATCGACGATCAACACTTTGGGTTGCAGCGCCAACCAGCGCGCGATCACGACTTTCTGCTGGTTGCCGCCGCTGAGGTTACGCACCCGCTGTTCGGGGCTGCTCATGCGGATGTCGAGCGCCTGATGATACTGGCTGACTAGCGCTTGCTCGGCGCGGCGGTTGACGAATCCACCCACAAACAGCATATCTTTGAGCGCGGCAAGGCTGAGATTCTCGCGGATCGCCAAGTCCAGAAATAATGCTTGCTGCTTACGATCTTCCGGCACCAAGCCCAAACCCAGACGAATCGCATCGCGCGGATTGCGTATAGTCATAGGGTTGCCGTCGATCTCAATCTGCCCGCTGTCGAATTTATCTGCGCCGAAGATCGCGCGTGCCAATTCGCTGCGTCCCGCGCCGACTAAGCCCGCGATCCCTAGAATTTCACCTTGGCGCACCTCAAAGCTGATGTTATGCAGTGCCAACGCGCTTGGATTACGCGGGTCGCGCGCGCGGCTGAGGTCGGTCACGCGCAGCGCCACCGCACCCGCGCTCAACGTCGTGTCGCGGCGGAATAGCTCGGTCATACTGCGCCCAACCATCATGCGGATGATGTCGTCCAGTGTCACAGCACTGATCGCCTCGGTGCCGACATTACGCCCATCGCGCAGCACGGTCACGCGGTCGCAGATAGTCAGCGCTTCTTCGAGATGATGCGTGATGAAGATGATGCTGATTCCCTGTTCGCGCAGATCGCGGATGATGCTGAGTAACTGCTGTACTTCATGCTCGCTGAGCGCGGACGTGGGTTCGTCCATGATGATCAGCTTCGACTGCATCGACAGCGCGCGCGCGATCTCGACCATCTGCTGTTCAGCGACGCTCAAATTGCGAACCTCGCGCATCGGGTTGAGATTAATGCCGAGTCGATCCATCAGCGCTTGCGTTTGACGGCGCAGTTCGCCCCAACTGAGCAAGCCCGCGCGGGTCGGTTCGCGCCCCATGAACACATTTTCCGCAATCGTCAAACTGGGAACCAGCGTAAATTCTTGATAAATCGTGACGATGCCGAGCTGCTGCGCCTTCGCGGGCGTGGTGATTTCGACCTGCTGACCGTCAAAGGTGATCGTGCCTTCGTTGGGCAAATACGCGCCGGAGAGAATCTTCATCAACGTGGATTTGCCCGCGCCGTTTTCGCCCAACAAGCCGACGACCTCGCCGCGCTGGACGGTCAGCGAAACATCATCCAGCGCTTTGACGCCGGGAAAACTTTTGCTGATGCCTTGCATGTTGAGCAGCGTGTTCGAGTCGGTCATGTTCAACCTTTCAATCGGCGCGCGGCGGCGCGGTCGATTCGCGGATCACCAATTCGGGCGGCAGCACCCTGTGCGGCACAGCAAGCGTGCTGCTGTTGATCAGTTGCAGCAGCATGTCGATGCCGATCTGCGCCAGCGTGTGCATGGGTTGCGCGATAGTGGTCAGGGGTGGGTGCAGATGGCGACATAGTTCGATGTTGTCCACGCCGATCACGGAAACATCCTGCGGCACGCTGAATCCGCGTTCGTACAGCGCGTGCAGCGCACCGATTGCCATCACGTCATTGCTAGCAAACACGGCAGATGGCGCGGGGAAGTGATCCAGCACATGCAGCATCGCGCTGTAGCCGGAGTCTGATCCCCATTCGCCCGCGCATTCGGCAACGGCTTGATAGTCCAACCCATGATCGCGCAGCCAGTTGAGATAACCCGCGCGCCGCTCTTGGGCGGGTTGCGCGCCCACGGGACCCGCGAGATGCGCGATCCGTTGATGCCCAAGCGTATGCAGGTGTTCCATCGCCAAGCGCGCGACGTTCAGGTTGTCAATTTGACACGATGCGCCGTCGAAACCCTGTGGCACACGATCCAGCGCGACTACTGGCACGCTGAGCGATGCCAGCGCCGTATTTGTGTCGTGCGCGCCCGCCGCCTGCACGATGATCAACCCATCGACCCAGCGTTGAATCGCCTCGTGGATGCAGTGATTTTCGCTGGCGGCATCGTCTTGGCTGTTGTAGATCAGAATGCTATAGCCCTGTTCGCGGGCGATGCTTTCGATGATGCTGACCATTGCCGCAAAATGAGGTTTCGTTAAATCCGGGACGATCAGCGCGATCACTTGCGTGCGACCGGTGCGGAGTCCTTGCGCGATGGGGTGGGGGACATAACCAAGCGTGTCGATGGCTTGCTGCACACGCGCGCGTGTTGCCACGGCGATGTGCGGCCAACCCCGAATCACGTTGGAAACGGTGGTGACAGAAACGCCAGCATGGTCGGCAACCTGACGAAGCGTGATGCGATGTGCCACGAAATAACACTTTCGATTGACAAAATTATTTTCTAAAATGTGAGCGCTGCACCGATGTGTAACGTTTCACATCTTTAGAGTAAACCAATTTTGCGCGCGATGCAACTAGGATCACTGATACGGTTTGGTGATTTTGCACAGATTGGGGTGGGGTAGGGTGAAGTGAAAAGCAGATCCTTCGCCGTGAACGCCGCTGCTTTCCACCCAAATTTGCCCGCCTAAACGCTCGATTACAGTTTTGACGATGGTCAAGCCCACGCCATGACCATCGGGTTGATGGGCGTGGCGTTCTAAACGCGAGAAGGTCTTGAACAGGCGTTTTTGCTCACTAGGGGTCACGCCATCGCCGTTATCGCGCACGGTATAACGCACATGTGTGTGATCGGTTTGCGCCGTGATCCATACGCGCGGCGTGCTGCCGCCATATTTGAGGGCATTGCTAATCAGATTAACTAGCACTTGTTCTAGCCAACGGCTTTCACCGAGCGCGGGCGGCAGCGGATCGCTTTCGACTTGTGCGCCGCGTGCTTGAATTGCCTCACTTAAACTGTTCAACGCCGCCGCCGCGATAGAATCCATGTCGATGACGGTCGCCTCAAAATCCTGTCGGCGTGCCTGTGCCAAGTCTAGCAGGGCATCGACTATGCTTACGGCTTGATCGACCGAGCGCAGCAGGATGTGCAGAATTCGTTGGAGTTCATCGGTCGCAAGCGTGTCCAACTGGGCGAGTTCCAGTAAATATTGCGCGGATAATGACATGCGACCAAGTGGATTCTTTAAGTCGTGGGCAACAGTGCGTGCATAAGCATCCAGATCAGCGATCAGTGTTTCGCGTTCGGCAAGTTCCCGTTCAAGGGCTTGGTTGCGTTCAACTTCAAGCTGGCGTTCGAGCGTCAGCGTTTCCAGATCATGCAGCGCTTGAATAGTTTTTAGACGCACGTCGGTTTTCTCGTCGAAAGCCTGCTTACTCATGGCATAGTACAGTTCGTGATGTTCCAACGCACGCGCAAAATCAGCCTGCTGTTTGTAAAACACATATAAACGCTCGTGTACAAATGCCAGTTCGGGCGCATTGGTCATGCGTGTGAAGGTGTCTAATGCGTTTTGGTAAGCAGCCAGCGCTGCTTCGGGATGGTTATTCTCGGCATACAGATCGCCTAAGCTGTAATCGATATAACCGAACCAAAGATCGCCCTGCATTCCAGTATTGCTGCCGCGTGCCTGTTCGAGAAATTTGTGTGCTAAATCAAAATGTCCTAAAAGCTGGTGGGCTTTACCAAGCAGCATCCAAGCCGAATTAGGAACGGGTAAGCCATTGCTCTCAGCATAAGCGATCGCCTGCTCAGCGAATGCCAACGCATTAACTCCATCGTTGATCCGATGATAGATGAAGCTGAGGTTTTCATGGTTGTTGACAATATGTTTATGGCGATCCGGCAGGTTGGTTTCGAGCATGATTTGAATGGCAAACTTGATTTCTGCAAGGGCTTTATCCCATCGTTCCAAACGCATATACAGTACACCAAGATTGGCGCGAACGATGCCACTGTGTTGACTGAGCGTGCTTGACGCGTTGAAGCGCATATGTTGAAAATAACGCATATAAATATTGAGCGCTTCATCGTAATTGCCGATCATTGCCTGCACTTGAGCCGTTATAAGCATGCTGCGAAACTCCAAGACCACATCATCGAATTTGCGCGCTAGGTCTTGAACGGGTTTCAGTTGGACAATGGATTTGGCATAATCACCCTGATAAAAGTGCCAGCGTGCGCGAAAATACCACGTCACCATCAAGCGTTGCTCATCGCCCAATTCCAGCGCTAACGCATGTGCTTGGTCGATGAGAACATCTTGCTGTTCATAATCTTGCAGCGTTAAATCTAAATATTCGATCAATTCCAGCAGCGCTTCAAGGCGAGCGGGCGGTGAGGAAGCGTGATCGATTTGCGCTTGGAGTTCAAGCATTCGGCTTGAGGCTGTCGATGTATCGGTGGGCGAGTTATTCATGGGTTGGCAGTTGATGAACCATATTTACGATAGCATTATTATAAACGCGATCATTGGAGTCTAAGGAGTTTTACCGTAATTGCTGGTTTGATCTGCGCGCCGGATACTTCTACAATACAGGCAAATAAGATTTATACACTCGTAAAGGTGTGCGCCATGACAACGTGTTCCGCAGCGCCCCGCAGCAATTCTGATTATGCCTATCTTAACGTGCGCCGTGATCCTGACGCGAACGCCCCCGTGATCGGCATCATGCCGCTATCGTCAAGTGGATACCCTGTGCAGGAAGCGCGCGGCAGCGGCGCGGATCGCTGGCTGCGCTTGGCATTTGTGGGGGACGTAAGCGGGTGGGTGCGCGCCGATCTGCTTGATCTCACGGGGGATTGCGTTGCGCTCGATGCGCCTTCTCCGGCACCCGCTCCCGATCCAACGCCTGCCCCGAGTCCCGCGCCTGATCCGACGCCAACGCCTGCTCCAGCGCCGACTCCGCCAAGTGTGCCGCCCTATACCCCGCTGACCAACGACTCGCTGGATCGTATTCGTAAAGCGGCGTTCAACATCACGGCGGCGTTTGAAGGCGGGCGCTACGACTCGTATCAGAATATTGATGCGGGCGTGGTTAGTTTTGGACGCTTTCAATTCACGCTGGCGGCGGGCAGCCTCTTTTCAGTGATCGACCGCTATCTGAGCCGTGCCACCAGCGCCGCCGCCAATGCTCTGCGGAATGAATATTTAGATCGCATTCGCAATCGTGATGCCGCCCTGCGCAACGACACTCGTCTGCGCGATTTGCTGCGCCAAGCGGCTGAAGATGCGGCGATGCAGCAGGTGCAGGAAGAAATTGCCACTGAATTGTATTGGAATAATGTGCGTGACTTAAGCATTATTCCGCGCAACTTGATGTCACCGCTGGCGATGGCGTTTTTGTTCGACACGGGCATTAATCACGGCATTCGCCATGACATGATCAGCTTGGGCGAACAAGCGTTGGGTGTGCCGCCGAAGTCGCGTGTGCCGGATAACGGCATTCGTGAGGAACAACTGCTGCACGCGGTGGCGAATATCCGCCGCGATCGCTTGCATCGCATCGCGGATCAGCAGAATTTGCCGGGTCTCAAACCGCGCGGCGATTATTGGGTCAACCTGATCGCGGCGGGTGATTGGAATCTGCAAGGCGATGCCAGCGGCAATACGCAGGTGCGTGTTGGTCAGTTAGTGCAGGTGCGTAATCCCTGAACTACACCCGCCGCAGCGCGATCCAGTAGTGATCCGCCAGCAGCGCCAGCGGTGATAAAGTCAAACGACGATCGAGCGCGATCAGCCGATCCCGCCAGCGTGGACGCGCTGCAAACGCGGCGAACAACTCGCTTGGTGGGATGGCGAGTCCTAAGGGTTCGACGCTCACGCGCGTAAAACAGGGCGCAAAATCGCGCGTGAGGCGGCGCACAGTCGGGTAATGGATGTTGATCGGCGGTTGCGCTGGATCGGGTTGGAAAGTCGCTGGTCGCCAGCGGCGAAACGCGCGCTTAAAATTGAGATGCAGCGCGCCCCATGTCATTTCCCATAAACAAAACGGACTCATTACGCCGAACGCGACTACGCCGCCCGTTGTGACGTGATCCGCCAACCAGCGCGCCAACGGACTCCAATCGCTGAGACAATTCAAGCCGCCGAAATTGGAGAACGCACCAGCGAAGCGCCGATCATCTTTGGGCGGCAGATGCGCCAGATTAAGCGGCTCAACCTGCGCGTTCGCGTGATCGTGAAGCTTGGCGCGGGCGATCTCCAACATGGCGGGGCTGCTATCCGTCGCCGTGATCTTAACGCCGCGTTGTGCCAGCGCTAAAGCATCTTCGCCCGTACCGCACGCCAGTTCCAACACGTGATCGCCTGCATGAAAATGCTCGGCTAAGCGCTCATGCACGCGCACGCGCAGGGCTTGCGCGAACGGTTGCGCGCTGAAATCGTGATCATACGTGGGCGCGAGTGTGTCGAAGGTCATGTAGTTGTGGGTGCGCCGATGCGTTCGTGCGCGCTTAGCAGCATCCCCGCGCGCCCGATCTGCGCGCTGGCGAACAGCTTCGCCTGTTGGGTCAGCGGCACGCCGCCATTAACCCGCGCCTGATGCAGCTTGACTGCGCTCACCATCCAGCGGGTAGCGAAACTGTAAAAGCGCTTGCTACGCCGTCCGCTGATGTTCAGATCGCGGTCGCTCCGCGCTTCCCATGCCTGATCAGTCACAATGCGCGCTTCGACCTGCGCGTAATAGGGCGTGCCTTTGATCGGGTAGGCGACGGTCGTCAGGAAAATGTCGGGATTCGCCTGCTTGAGATGCTCGACGGTTTCGGCTAACTCGCGGATGCCTTCGCCTTCATAACCCAACATGATGAACATGCCCGTTTCGATGCCGCGCGCTTTGAGCATGTGCGTTTTCGCGCGCACATCGGCGGCGATCACGCGGCGATCCATCGCATCCAGCACGGTTTGCGAACCCGATTCGCTGCCATTCCACAGGCGGAAGCAGCCCATGTCCGCCAGTGTGTCGATCACCTGCTCATTCAGTCGATCCGCGCGCGAGATGCACTCAAACGGAATTCGCACGCCGCGCGCTTTGAGCGCCTCATGATATTTGAACAGCCAGCGGTGATTAATGGCGAAAACATCATCGGCATACCAGATCATATCGGGGTTATAGCGCTCTTTGATCCACAGCAGCTCGTCGGCGGCGTCTTCGGGTGTGCGGCGGCGATGTGTGTTGCCATACACGCTGTGGCTGCACCATGTACATGTATACGGGCATCCGCGCGCGTGAATCACGCTGACGCTGCTCATACCGTGATGCGTTTTCCATGTGTTCATATAGCGCGGAATGTCGATGGCTTCGCGGTCTGCCCACGGATGCGCGCTGAGATCAGCGATCAAGGGGCGCGGCGGCGTGGTGCTGATCGCGCCGTCGTCGCGCCGATAGGTGATTCCGGCGATGGCATCGAGTCCGTGCAGTCCGTGCCGGCTGATATGCGGGATCAGTTCCGCCAGCGTCAGTTCACCTTCACCCGTGACAACGACATCCGCGCCGCGCGCGAGATACTCGGCGGCGTAGTGTGGTGGTTCGGGTCCCCCTAAGATCACGCGCGCGCCGATCTGCTGACACAACGCGATCAGCTTGAGCGCGTTGAACTTCGTCATCAAGTTGACGTAGATGCCGACAAGCGACGGGCGTTCGCGTTCGAGCAGCGCCGCAAATGCCCCCAGATCGCTAAATGTGGCGTCGAACACGCCGACATCGAAGCTTTGCGCCTTGAGATAAGACGAGAGATACAAAATCCCCAAAGGCGGATACGGTTTCATCACCGCCTGCTCATGGGGATCGTCGTGCAAGAAATAAGCGTGAGTCAGTAGAATATCCACACACAGCCGCCGTTACAACTTAATACAGCGCGACTCCGGTGGTGTCGGCAATGTATTTGAGGACGGCTTGATAGGCTTCGGGATCGGTCAGTTTCGTGATCGAGTGCGTCACGCCATCGGCATGAACTTCGACAAATGACTCGTTGTGATCATCGACATGACGAAAGCGAAACGCGCGCGTGATGTCGAATAATTCAATGGTGGTGTCGCTGGTGCGATATTGAATCCAGTGTGACATAGACCAATCCTTCACGTAATCGGGTCAGCTTGTGCAAGTGTAGCGCATCCGTGATTATTCGTCATGTCTCGCTGCGTTCCCATTCCGCGCCTGTCGAAAAGTGGAGTTCGCGCCATTCCTGCGCCACTTGAATCGCGCCGATTTCACGGGCGATCTGGCGCGCGGCTAAACCGACAATGCTGACGAACGTCGGGTATGCCAGTTCGAGATCGGCAAGCTGCTGCACGCGCAAACCGCCCGACATGCCCGCCGACACGGTGGACACGATCTCGACGGCGTGTTCGCCCACGACGTGCGCGCCCAAGACCAGATCGTTGCGCCGATCCACAATCAGCTTGCAGAAGCCGTCGCGCCGATCATCGATTACTGCGCGATCTAAATCAGCGTAGGGGATGGTCGCAATCGCAACATCATGATGCAGTCGTGCCTGTGCTTCGGTCAAGCCGACGCCGCCATATTCCGGATCGGTGAAGCCGCCGTGCGGCACAAGGCGTTCACGCGCGGGCTGCGAGTAGGGCAGCAGCGCATTTTCGACCGCGATGCGCGCTTGATAACCCGCCGATTGCACAAGTTGACTCCGTCCGGTGATATCGCCCGCCGCATAAATGTGCGGCACGCTGGAACGCAGATAATCATCGACCAGGACATAACTGCGCTCGGTTTGCACGCCTGCCGCTTCCAATTTCAGCGGTTCGATGTTGCCGGGCCAGCCGATCGAGGCGATCACAACATCGGTTGCGAGTGTGTGCGCGCCTGCGCTATCGCTGTAATGCAGCGTGCAGGTGTCGTCGTCGTGTTTCTCAATGCGATCCACGCCGCTGATGCCTGTGCGAATCGTGATGCCGCGTCGCTCGAAGTAACGCTGAATCGCGCGCGCGATGTCGATGTCCTCAGTTAACAGGATGCGCTCGGCAATGTCGATGATCGTCACCTGTGCGCCGAAGTCCTCAAACACCGACGCCAATTGACAGCCGGTTGCGCCGCCGCCGATGATCGCCACAGAACGCGGCGCGCGCTGCATTTCCCACACCGTGCTGCTGGTGAGCGCGTGTTCC
>JBGSRB010000646.1:0-2849 GCA_041737735.1 Anaerolineae bacterium
GCGCTCGGTCAAGTGGATGCGTGGGCGGCGCGTGGTGCGATGCCGCCTGCTTCAGCTTTTACCCCGGCAAGAATTTAGGCGCGTATGGCGATGCCGGCGCGCTGTGTACAAATAACGCTGCGCTGGCGGATACCGTCGCCAAGCGGCGCGATCACGGGCGCACCACTAAATACGAACACGACGAGATCGCGTATGGCGAACGCCTCGACGCGCTGCAAGCCGCGATCCTGGGCGCGAAGCTGGTGCATCTCGAAGCGTGGAGCGCCGTCCGTCGCCGGATCGCCGCGCGCTATGACGCGGGTTTAGCCGATGTCGCGGGTGTGTGTACGCCCGCCGTCATGGAGGGCGCGACGCACGTCTATCACATCTACTGCATCGCTGTCGCGGGGGATCGTGATACGATCATGGCGGCGCTCAAGGATCGCGGCGTGGGAACGGGCGTGCATTACCCGATTCCGCTGCATCTCCAGCCCGCGCTGCGTGACTATGGCTATCAAACGGGCGACTTTCCGCACGCCGAACGCGCCGCCCGTTCGATCATCAGCCTGCCGATCTATCCCGAAATGACCGACGCGCAGATCGATCACGTGATCGAATCCGTGCGCGCCGTTATGCGCGATCACGCCTAAAGCATCATCGATCACACAGCGCTAAGGAGCAGTCAACGATGAAATGGTTAGCGAAAGCAGCCACACAAGGGATGATCTCACTGCTGCCGCAGCGCCACGCCGTGAATTATCAATTTCAGCGCAATCTGACCAAGAGCTTGCGGCTCAGCCGTGCCAAGATCAATCGGCGCCTGGAATGGACTACCGAGCATCTGCGTTTTTATCAAACGTATCGCACGGGCATTCCCGCAAGTGTGGTTGAACTTGGTACGGGGTGGGTGCCAACCGTGCCGCTGGCATTAGCCCTGTGCGGCGTGGAAACCGTGTATAGCATTGATATTCACGACTTGAAGCGCACCGAAATATTGGATGAGTTACTCGCGCTATTTTACGCCTATCCGTTTGATGCGCTGTGCGAAGTGCTGCCCTATGTTCAGGCTGAACGCTATAAGCATCTGCTGGCGCAGCGTGACCAACCCGCCTTGCAGGTGTTCGCGGCTATGGGCATTCAATTTGTGATCACCGATGCACGCGCGACCGATTTTCCCGCTGCGTCGCTCGCCTTTTTTGTGTCGAACACCACGCTGGAACACATCCCCGGTGAGGTGATCGCGGGCATCTGGCACGAGTTTCACCGCATCGCCCAGCCTCAAGCGCTCATGTCGCACTTGATCGACATGAGCGATCATTACAGCCATTTCGACTCAGCGATCACACCTTATCACTTTTTGCAGCACAGCCCCTCGGTGTGGCGGTTGTTGAACAATGCGTTGATGTATCAAAATCGGCTGCGCGTGAGTGATTTTCGCGCGCTGCACGCGCAAACTGGCTTTCACATTCTGCATGAGCGTAATCAGTTGATGCACGCCGATAAGCTGAACACGATCACGTTAGCGCCGGAATTTCGCTACTACACGGCGGACGACTTGATCCCTACTTCCAGTTGGATGATTGCCGAGCCGATACCATCGGGATAGCCTATGCCTGCGTTGAGCTTTCACGCGCCGCTGCTGCGCGCCATTGCCGAAGCGCTGCACCTGCCGCCGGTGACGAAACTGGCAAAAGGGGCGGGTGTGCGCGCGATCTATCGCGTGACGATCAGCTATTATGATGGGCGGGCGTGTAACAGCGTCGCCACGTTGATCGCGGGCATCGGCGCGCCGCGCTTGGAAGTGGCGTATCAAAAGGCGTTGGGCGAGAACCCGCTGATCAAAATTATCGACGCCGATGCTTTCACCCACCTGGAGAAGGCGCTGCTGCACGCCAAGTTTGACCACATGCCCGACCAGCCGAATTTGCCCGATTACAACAGCGTCGATCTGTGGATGATCGAGCGTGCCGCTGGCACGTTCACCCGCAGCGTGATCGTCGCGCCAGCCAGCGCCGCCGATTATGCGCAAGCTGCGATCATCGCGGCAGTGCGTGATTATTTACCCGAAGCGTTACGCGAGATCAGCTAAAAGGCGCGCCCGATCATGAGTGGATCTAACCTGAACGAAACCGAACTTAAGCTGTATGTTGAAGATTTAGCGAGCGTGGAAACGCGCCTGCAAGAATTGGGCGCGCAGTTGTCCGCGCCGCGCGTGTATGAGCGCAATGTGCGTTATGACGACGCGGCGGGCAGGTTAACGCGCGAGGCGATCACGCTGCGGCTGCGCCAAGACACGCGCGCGCGCCTGACTTACAAAGATGGCGAACGCCAGATCGGTGATCTCGGCACATCGCGCTTTGAGGCGGAAGTCGAGATCAGCGATTTTGAGACGATGCACATCATTTTAGAGAAGCTCGGTTTTGCGCCGTCGCTGGTGTACGAAAAATATCGCACCACCTATGAACTGGGCGACGCCGAGATCACGCTCGATGAGATGCCCTATGGACGCTTCATCGAGATCGAAGGCACGCCCGACGCGATCCGCTTGACGCTGGCGGCGTTGGCGCTCGCCAGTCCCATGCGGATGCACCACAGCTACGCCGTTTTGTTCGCGTGGGTGAAGGCGAATCTCAATTTGCCCTTCCGCGATTTAACGTTCGAGAATTTCGACGGCATCGACGTCCCGCTGAGCGCGTTCACCCCGCCGTCACGCTGAGCAGCGCCAGCGCGCTGATCGCGGCGTGCGCGCCCGTGGCGATGTCTACGCCTTCCGTCGATCCTTCAATGATCGGGCTGTAGCCCGCCAGAATGCGCCCTGCCGCGTAGACATTGGGCGCGATGATCGATCCGTGCGCGTCCAGTGGATGCAG
>JBGSRB010000668.1:0-2357 GCA_041737735.1 Anaerolineae bacterium
CCGCCAACCGCGACCACGCGCAGCGTATAGGTATAGTTGACACCCAAAACCGCCTGACTGTATGGCACGAACAGCAGTACGAGCAGCGCCACGCCGCCGATCAACAACCAGACGCGGCGATCTTCGGGGGTGAAAGTCGAGATCGGGGTCATGATCAGTCTCCCGTGGCGATCGGCGTCGATTGCAGGTAAGCGATGCGTCCGCCGTAAGTTTTGAGCAAATTCTCGTCGGTGAAGGTGGTCGCCACTGCGCCCGCCGCGATCACTTCGATGTTGAGCAGCGTGACCCAATCGAAATATTCGGGGACGGTTTGCAAGTCGTGATGAACGACGATCACGGTTTTACCGCGCGCGCGCAGTTCGCGCAGAATGCCGACAATGGCGCGCTCGGTCACGGCATCGACGGCGGCGAACGGCTCATCCATGAAGTAGATGCGCGCATCCTGCACCAGCGCGCGGGCGAGAAAAACACGCTGCTGCTGTCCGCCGGAAAGCTGGCTGATCTGGCGCGGGGCGAAATCCGCCATGCCGACTTGATCGAGCGCGTGCAGGGCGAGTTCACGCTCGGCGCGTCCCGGACGGCGAAACCAGCCAAGTTTGCCGTACAAACCCATCTGCACCACGTCGATCACCGACGTTGGGAAGTCCCAATCGACGCTGCCACGCTGCGGCACATAGCCGACGAGCTGGCGCGCCTGTTCGTAAGGTTTGCCGTAGAAACGGGCTGTTCCCGCCGCGCGCGGGATCAGGTTCAACACGGCTTTGATGAGCGTGCTTTTGCCCGCGCCGTTGGGACCCACGATTGCCATCAGCACGCCTTCGGGAACATCGAGATCGAGGTCCCAGAGGACGGGCTTGCTGGCATAAGCGACGGTTATATCTTCGACGTGCAGCGCGGGAATGGGCGCTGATGATCCGTTGGGACTGGGTTGGGCGATCATAGGGCATCCTTGAGTAAACGTTAGTGAGTTAAGGCGTCGGGGCGAGTGCGCCTCGCCGTGCAAGTTGTGACTCGCCCTGACGCTTGGGAATTAAGCCGCGCAATCCACGTCGAGCAGGTCAGTGGGGGGCTGCGGTTCGAGTGCTTCCGGATAGGGCGGGATGGTCAGATCGACGCCCGCGCATTGGAACGATTGCAAGATGGTGTAGACGTTCGACGCGATCATGCTGGTGTACGTGCCGCCGAACCCATCGGGGTCGCCCATCGCGTCGGAGTAGAGGACGCGCACACCGATGCGAACCTCACCACCCGCCGCGCGCACACCTGCGATCACGGCTTGGATCGTGTTGGGGGCGATGCTGCTTTCAACGAACAGGACGGGTACAGCGCTGTTGGCGACAAAATCGACGGTCGCTTGAATATCCCCGACGCCCGCTTCGGATGCGGTGCTGATGCCCTGAATGCCGTTGACACGCCAGCCGAACGCTGCCCCGAAATACTGGAAGGCGTCGTGCGAGGTGACGAGATCGCGCTGTGCTTCGGGAACGTTGTTGAGCGCAGCCGTTGACCAGTCGAACAGCGCTTGCAGATCGGCGGCGTAGGCTGCGCCGTTGGCACGATAGGTTTCCGCGTTGGCGGGGTCAAGCGTCGCTAGAGTTTCCACGAGATCGAGCGCGGTCAGTTCCCAGTTGCGCGGGTCGAACCAGAAATGCGGATCATCGACATCGACGAGCGTGTCGGAAAGATCGAAGCCGCCGACGATGTATCCCGCGTCTTTGACGGGCTGACCGAGCGCGTAGATGGGAACTCCACGCTCGCTTAATGAGGCGAACACCTCATCGAATTTACCTTCGAGATGCAGACCATTATAGACGACAAGATCGGCGCGGCTCATGGCGGCGACATCGGACTCGGTGGGTTGGTAGAGATGCGGATCGACGCCCGCGTTCATCAGGGCGGTGATCTGCACGGTGTCCACGTCGGCGGTGAGAATGGTCACGAGATCGGCGGCTTGGGTGGTCGTGGCGACGATGTTCAGATCGGCGTCTTGAGCGTGAGTGCTGCCAGCACTGAAGCTGATCAGCAGTAGCAGAGCGAGTAAACGGTAGAACATGGCATATCCCCTTTGATGCAGAATTTCGACAAGTTATAGCTTATTTTTAGACCAGCTTAAAAATTTTGTCAAGGGGTCAATCTGGAATGTGCTGCATCGAGTTTAGGAATGTCTAAAAATTGGGCGGCGGAATTTACGGGCGCAGGGAGTCAGGACGCGCCAGCAGATAGAACAATTGCAGATCGACGTTGCGATACTCGACTTGCGGGATGAACTGGCGCGGGATGATCAGATGCAGCCATTGACCGTAGGCGATGTTCGCGCCGTTGATCCAGTCGGCGGCGAAGCGTATCGGCGTGATGAG
>JBGSRB010000286.1:0-2105 GCA_041737735.1 Anaerolineae bacterium
CTCATTTCCACGCCACCAAAGCGCGCTTTGCGGCGGGAACTGGCACTGCCGCCCGCATGATCGCCGGTGCGCTCAACTGGGATCACGACGCCTATGCGGAAGTGGTCGCCGTGCTGCGCGCGCGCCTGCCCGAAGTGCGCGAAGGACGCGCAGGTTTTGTGCCGGAATGGTGACCTGATCGCCACAATCGGGAACTAATCGCAGCGCATCAACGTCTTTCCTACATGGTTCGGGCAAACTTGCCCACGATGAAGGAGGCTAGTCAAGATGAAACGGTTCTCGTTACTATCCCTGTTGGCGCTGATGCTGGTGCTAAGCATGAGTCTGTTGGGGGCAAGCGTGGGCGCGCAAGACGTGCCGTGCTTTATGCCCACCTGCCCGCCCGGAGCGGTCTGTACTCAGGTCTGCCCACCCGTGATGCCGGGCGTGTTCACCGATCCCGAATGGCTCAACATCGAGTATCACCGCGTCAATGTCGAGATTGACGATCAGATCGCGCGCACCCGCGTCGAGATGAAGTTCGTCAATGAGGGCAACGGTTTAGCCGAAGGCACGTTCGTGTTCCCGCTGCCGATGGACGCCTCCGTTGACGAGTTGATCATGTTCATCAACGATGTGCCGATCGAAGCGCGCATCCTCGACGCCACCGAAGCCCGCACCATCTATGATGAAATCGTGCGCCAATACCGCGATCCCGCGCTGCTCGAATACATCGGCACGCAAACCGTGCAGGCGAATGTCTTCCCGATTCCGCCCGGCGAATCGCGCGCCATCCAGATCACTTATACGCAGGTGTTGGAAGTCGATAACGGCTTATTCCAGTATGTTTATCCGCTTGATGTCACCCGTTTGACCGCGCAGCGCCCCGTTGAAGAAACCAGCGTCAGCGTGCGCGTGGACAGCGATGATCCGATCAGCAGCATTTATTCGCCGAGTCACAATGTCGCCATCAGCCGCGACGACGATAACCTCTCGTTCCGCACCGGCTGGGAAGCCACCGATTATCAGCCTGATCAGGATTTCAGCCTCTACTACGGCATCGCCAGCGAGACGATCAGCGTCAACCTGCTGACCTACCGCGAAAGCGCCGCCGATGATGGCTTCTTTATGATGCTGGTGCAGCCCCCGCTGCTGACCGACAGCGATCAGGTGATCGCCCGCGACATCATCATCGTGCTGGATCAATCCGGCAGCATGAGCGGCGATAAATGGAATCAAGCTGTAGCCGCCGCCGATTACGTGCTGGACAACCTCAACCCGAATGACCGCTTTAACGCGATCCTCTTTAGCACGGGCTGGCGCGTATTCAGCGACCGCTTAGAGTCTGCCGAAGCCGCGCCCGAAGCCAGCCAGTGGATCAACGGCATGGTGGCCGAGGGCGGCACCGACATCAACGGCTCACTGTTGACCGCGCTCGACATGGTTGACCCCGACCGCCCGACCACGATCCTGTTTTTGACCGATGGCTTAGCCACCGAAGGCACGACCAACACGACCGAAATTCTCGCCAACGTGCGCGAAGCGGCGGGTACTAACGTGCGTATCTTTACTTTCGGCGTCGGCAACGACGTGGATACCGTGCTGCTCGATACGCTCACACGTGAGTTTGGCGGCGTCACGTCGTATGTGCGCCCCACCGAACGCATTGATGAAGCGGTCGCCAGCCTGTTCAGCAAGATTAGTTCGCCCGTGCTATCGAATGTCGCTTTAGAGATCGACGGCGTGCGCGTGGACTCGGTTTATCCCGCGCTGCCGCTGCCTGACCTGTTCGCCGGAACGCAGTTGACCGTCATCGGGCGCTATCGTGCGGGCGCGGAGAATGTCGCGCTCACGCTCAGCGGTATGGTCGATGGTGCCGAGCAAACGTTCGTTTATGAGGAATTTGACTTCCGGACGCGGGCGGGCGGCGAGCCGTTCATCGCGCGGTTGTGGGCAACCCGCCGCATCGGTGAACTGCTCAACACCATCCGTTTGAGCGGAGAAACGCAAGAATTGCGCGACAGCGTGATCGCGCTCAGCCTGCGCTATGGCATCATTACGCCCTACACCAGCTTCCTGATCGAAGAAGACGACATCCTCAGCCAAACCGGACGCGCCGCCGCCGC
>JBGSRB010000105.1:0-5976 GCA_041737735.1 Anaerolineae bacterium
TCATCAACACCAGCGATCAGCCGCAGCCGCTGCATCGCGCCGTGATCACCCTGCTGAATGACGATGCACAGGTGATCGCCTTCCGCGTGATCGCCTTCGACGCGGAGATCGTCGCGCCGTCAGCGGCGGTGCGGGCGTGTACGGTGCTGGTGGTGGCGGGCGAGATCAACGGTGCGACTCATGCGGTCGTCGTCGCTGAATGAACGTGCAAAATTAAAGGTGACATGAATATTCGCGCCAGCAGCGGATCACGCTCGCTTGTGTGCTAAAATGTTGACGATTGTCAGCATACCCATCCAATCCTTAATGTCCCCAATTCACCAACTGAATGTATTACTCGTTCCCGCGCGCCTGATCGCCGCGCTGCTGGCGCTGGTGGTGTTACTGGGCAGCGCCCAAGCGCCGCCGATCATCACGCCTGCTAATCTGCTGAGCGAGCTGGCGCGCGCGCAACCCGGCAGCACGGTGTGGCTCAGCGGCGGCACTTACACCATGCCCGAACTCGAAATTCCGACGGGGGTGCTGCTGCGCGCGCAGCCCAACGAACGGGTGACGTTCGATAACGTGCTGCTCACGCTGAGTGATGAAGCGGGTTTGTGGGGCGTTGAGATCACGCATTCAAGCGCGCTGCGCCTGTTCGATCAGCCGGGCAGCACGCCGCCCAATGATGACCTCGGTAACGGCGTATATTCCTCACGCTCCGGCGTGCGCCTGATCAACAACATCATTCACAACACGCAATCAAGCGCGATCCAGTTGATGGGCGCGGGCAATTCCACCGTGTATGGCAACATCACCTTTGATTACGGCTGGTCAGCGCCGGATCGCGGGCATGGTCACGGATTATACACGCATAATCGGCGCGGCGGCTTGCGCGTGTTTGAACACAACATTTTTCTGCCCGGCTTCGGCAACACGGCGCAGAGCTACAGCGGCGGCATCAACGATATTCGGGATTATCTGTTCACAGAAAATGTATTCGTGGGCGGGCGTGTGGTGGTCTATTCGCCGCTCGCACCCGCCGCCAATGTGGAACTGCGCGGCAATCATTTTTACCGCACGCGCAGCATCGAGTTGGGACGCTTTTACGCCAACGAAGACCTGCGCGTGATCGGTAATCGCATCTACGACGCCGACAACAACTTGACCATCCGCCTGTGGGATGAGCTTGAGGTGCGTGATAATGTGTTCGTCGGCAGCGGCTATGTCAACACGACGCCGGGTTGGAGTCTCCACAACGTTGATCAAAATCAGTGGTTTTCGCCCAACGGCATCTGGTTATTTCACCTGACGCGGCGCGATCCGCCGGAAAGCCCATTCTGGACGCACCTTTACGCCGACAGCATCGTCGAAGTGCAGGGCTTCGGTTTTGAGCAGCACAGCAGCTTCACCGAAGGCTTGCCGCCCGATGAGGTGTTCGTGTACCCCAACCAATATGAAGATGAACGCGGGCATGTCGTCGTCTGGAATTGGTCGCTTCAGCCCACCGTCACGGTGGACTTGAGCGCGCTTAATCTGACGCGCGGCGCGACCTACCGCGCGCACAACGCGCATAACATCTTCGACGAGTGGCACGAGTTCACGTATACGGGCGCGCCCATCGACTTGCCCATGACAGGCTGGTCGGTGACGACGCCGCGCGGTTGGGACGTGCCGCTCGCGGAATTAACCTTCCCGGAATTTGGCGCGTTCGTAGTGCTGCGCGCGGGTGCGTTGGGCGGGTGAAGCCAACCCATCGCTATGACGCACAGCACCGTTTACAATCGGGGGCGTTCGCCATCTACCCCTGCTCGCTCTGCCGAGTCGAAGGGAGACCCTTATCATGACGACGCGCACGCGCATCAGTCAAGCTGCCGCTTTGATCTTCAGCTTATTTTTGTTGAGCTTCGGCGCGCTGCTCAACGCCATCGCCGTGATCGTGTTTCAAGCGCCGTTCAACATCGCGCCCGGCGGCGTCAGCGGCGCGGCGATCATCCTCAATGATTTATTTGAGCTGCCCATCGGCATCATCATCCTGATCGGCAACATCCCGATTCAGATTTTGGCTTATCGTTTGTTGGGCGGCTGGCGCGTGATCGCTGGCACGCTGTACACCGTCGTGCTGTATGCGCTGCTGATCGAATTGCTGACGCCTTATTTCGACGGGCAAATCGTCAGCGATGATCTGCTGCTCAATGCGCTGTTTGGCGGCATCGTCACGGGCATCGGCGCGGGCTTGGTGCTGCGCGCGGGCGGCACGTTGGGCGGCACATCGACGTTGGGGCGCATCTTGCAGTACCGTTACGGCACACCGTTGAGCGCCGCCACGCTCTACACCGATGGCATCGTGATCGTGTTCGCGGGCTTGGTGTTCGGGTGGGAAGGCGCGCTCTATGCGATGGTAGCGCTGTATGTGGGCGGCGCGACAGCGGATTACGTGCTGGAAGGTCCCAGTGTGATTCGCACGGGCGTGATCATCACCAACGCGCCGGATGCCGTCGCCGCCGCGATTTTGTCAGAACTGGGGCGCGGCGTCACCGCGTGGGATGCCAAAGGCATGTATACCGCGCAACCGCGCACCATGTTGTACGTCACGGTGGCGCGTTCGCAGGTCAACGGGTTGCGCCGCGTCGTGACCACCGTCGATCCGAGTGCATTTATGGTCATTGGGCAGGGACACGCCGCCTACGGACACGGCTTTCGCCAACTGGCGAAACGCGAGTGACGGCGGGCGCGTATGTTATAATTTGCGCCTGCATAACGGCGGCGCACGCTAACTAAAGGGATGAAGACAGCGTGATTTTGGTCACGGGTGGCACCGGATTTATTGGGCGGCAGGTGGTGGCGCGTTTGCTTGAAAACGGCGCGCGCGTGCGTCTGCTGCTGCCCGAACATAAAGCCGAACACCTGCTATGGACGCCGCCGCCCGAAGTCGTGATCGGCTCGATTCTCGATGAACAGGCGTTATTCCGCGCGTGCAGCGGCGTGCATGTGATCATCCATTTGGAGAACGCGCAATGGTGGGGGCGCGCACGCGATCTCGAACGAATCGAGTTGTTCGGCACACGCGCGTTGATCACGGCGGCGCGCGCCGCGCGTGTGGGGCGCATCATCACGTTGAGTCACTTGGGGGCGTCGCCCGCGTCAGCCTATCCGCTGTTGCGCTATAAAGGCTTGGTCGAAGATGCGTTACGCACCAGCGGCTTAGCGTACACGATTCTACGCAGCGGCTTGGCTTTCGGGCGCGATGATGCCTTCATCAACCACTTGGCGATGCAGATCGCCAGCGCGCCGGGCGTCTATCTCATGCCCGGTCGCGGCGAGATCGTGCTGCACCCGATTTATATTGATGATCTGGTGTCGGCGCTGATCGGCAGCTTGAGCGCCTTCGACACGGTCGATCGCGTGATCGAGATCGGCGGCGCGGAATACTTCACGCTGGTGGATTTGATCCACACCGTGATGCGCGTAACGGGACAGCCGCGCGTGGTGATCGGCGTGCCGCCTTACCTGCTGCGTTGGGTGGCGCTGATCATGGGGGCGCTGCTGCCGCGTCCGTTGGTGACGATGCAATGGTTGGATATTGTGGCGGCGAATCGTACCGCGCATCTGGGCAACCTGTTTCAATATTTCGGCGTGCAGCCGCAGCGCCTTGAAGATACATTGGTGACGTACATGCGCGGGCGGCGCTATGGGCTGGCGCGGCTGCGCTATAGCTTGCGGCGGCGTCCGCGCGTTTTGTGATGAGAGGGTAAACAGCAGCTATGACCGAGACTGAGGCGAATAGGCAGAGCGCGCAAATTCAGATTCGCGCCGCGCGCACACTCGATGAACTGCGCCCGCTGGTGGCGCTGCAACAAGCGTATTGGGGCGACGACAGCGAGTCGGTGATCCCCGCGCACATGTTGTTTTCGCTGGCGAACAACGGCGGGCATGTGCTGACCGCCTACGACGCCGATCAGCCGGTCGGGATGCTGGTCGGCTTTCTGGGAACGAACATGGACGACGAACGTCGTCCGGCGATGGCGAATTTGCAGATCGTGAGCAAGCGCATGGTCGTGCTGTCCGACTATCGCAGCAGCGGCATCGGCTATCGCTTGAAATTGGCGCAGCGCGATCAGGCGATGGCGCAGGGCGTGCGCCTGATCGTGTGGACGTTCGATCCGTTGTTATCACGCAACGCCCACTTGAACATTCGCAAATTGGGCGCGATCAGCCGCACGTATATGCCGAATTATTATGGCACCGCCGATGCGGGTGGTTTAGCCGTGTTGGGATCGTCGGATCGGCTGGCGGTCGAGTGGTGGGTGACGAATCGGCGCGTCGAAGAACGCTTATTCGGCACGCGGCGCGATCTCACGCTCGATCAATACATGAGCGCGGGAACGCCGATCCTCAACCCGACGACGCAAGCGGGCGCGTTCGCCCATCCGCAGGATGCGGTCAGTTTGCCGCCGCAAACATCGCTGGCGCTGCTGGAAATTCCACTGGATTACGACGACATGATCGCCGCCGATCCCGACTTGGCGCGGGCGTGGCGCGATCACACGCGCGGGTTGCTGCGGCAAATGTTCAACTTTGGCTTCGTCGTCACCGATTTTCTGCGCGATCAACTTGATGGGCGGGCGCGTGGCTTTTATCTGTTCAGCTACGACGGGCCCCAGTACGAAACGCTGACCAACTACGTGAATTGAGGACGAACCATCATGCGCGCGATCACCGTAAAAGCTGTGCATCTGCACACCATCGCTTTACCCTTTGTCGAACGGCTGAAAACCAGCTTTGGCGAAGAACCGTTCAAGACCGCGATCCTGATCGAAATCCACACCGACGAAGGCGCGACCGGGTGGGGCGAGTGTTCCGCCGAGATCAACCCCGGCTACAGCTACGAAACGATGGGAACGGCGCTGCATGTGCTGCGCGAGTTCCTGATCCCGACGATTTTGGGCAAGCGCTTTGACTCACCGACCGAAGTTCCGCCGGCGATCAAGGGCGTGCGCGGACATCCGTTGGCGAAACACGCGCTCGAAGCCGCCGTGTGGGATGCCTTCGCCAAGTACAATGATCTGCGCCTTGCTGATGCGTTCGCCGCGCATCTGCCCGCTGATCACGCGCCGCGCGGATATGCCGATGTGGGCGTGAGCATCGGCATCAAGCCGACGGTGGAAGCGACGCTCGACACGATCCGTTTGCGGCTGAGTCAGGGTTATGGGCGCATCAAACTCAAGATCGCGCCTGATTGGGATGTCGAACTCGCGCGCGGCGTGCGCGCGGCGCTGCCCGACATCACGCTGATGCTGGACGCGAACAGCGCTTATACGCTCGAAGATGTCGATCACCTTAAGCAGATGGACGAGTTCAACCTGCTGATGCTGGAGCAGCCGTTGGGCTACAACGACATCTACGAACACAGCAAGTTACAACCGCAGTTGACGACGCCGATCTGCTTGGATGAAAGCCTGCACAGCGCCGATGATGTGCGCTTGGCGCTCGACTTGGGCGCGTGTAAGATCGTCAATCTCAAGCCCGCGCGCGTGAGTGGCTACACGGAAAGTCTGGCGATCTACAGCATTTGCGTCGAGCGTGAGATTCCGTTATGGATCGGCGGCTTACTCGAAACCGCCATCGGGCGCGCGGCGAATGTCGCGTTTGCGTCACTGCCGGGCGTGACTCTGCCGTGCGACATCAGCGCGACGGATCGCTACTTCGCGGAGGACATCGCGGAGCCGCCGTTCGTGCTGCAAGCGGGCAGCCGCCTCAACGTGCCGACAGGCATCGGGATCGGCGTCGAAGTCGTGCGTCCGCGCATTGAAAGCGCGGCGGCGACGTGGCAGGCACAGTATCCTTATCAGCGCACCACCATTTGAGGATCACACATTATGCCGCTGAGTGAAAAACGAGTCGCCTTTATCGGCAGTGGCGTCATGGCGGAGGCGATGATCAGCGGGTTGATCGATCAACGTCTGCTCACGGGCGATCAGATCATCGCCGCTGATC
>JBGSRB010000129.1:0-5119 GCA_041737735.1 Anaerolineae bacterium
CAGATTTCGCGAGGCTCTTAAAGAGGACATCAACGAAAGCGACCTCTTTCTGGACGGGTCCATTCAGCGGTTCGAGTTCACGTTCGAAACCGCTTGGAAGACGATGCAACGGTTCCTTCGGTTCGAGGGTCTGTCGGCGACGAGCCCACGCGAGGTCTTGAAACTCGCGTTCAAAAAGGGGTGGATCGACCAGGAGGAAACCTGGCTCCAGATGGTCGACGATCGGAACAGGACGTCGCACACGTACAAGGAAGACGTCGCGATGGAGATGTACGGGAGACTCGCTGGCCACTTAGCGGCCTGCGACCGACTGATTGCGGCGCTTCAGACGATCTATTAAGTGAAAGATGATCTCGTGCGGGTTGTTGGGAATGAGTGTCCTGGGCCGTTGCCGAAAGTCTGCTCAGATCCTTCCGGCCGTAACGTCGTAACTATTCGTAATCAAAAGATATCCGTGTGGCATGCGCGTTGCTTTCCAATTCGAGTTGTGAAACGTACGTTCGTTATCGCCGGAATTGTCCTCGGGCTGGCAGCGCCCGCATCCCCCGCTGAGCAATTGGCAACGCCTCGATGTGTGAGTGCGGTGGTCGAGGTCTCCAGACTGGTTCAGAAAAGGCTGACGCAGGTCGATGAAATGTCGGGCGGTTCCTCCGTGCCTATGGACCAGCGGCTCGCCGGCTTCCTGGATCGTGTGCGTAAAGCAAGCCCCAACGAAGAGGCGTTTCTCCGTCGCGCGCGAGAACTGACGAAGGAAGCCGGACAGATCGGAAGTGGAAACATCTCCACGGAACGGTGTCGCTTGCTTCGAAATGCGTTGGAGGAAGTGAACTCCGAGTTCGAGTTTTGGAGTCTCGACGGGGCTCGGAAGAGCTACGGACGAGATCTTCCGGAGGCCTGGGACAGGCTTGGTCTGTGTGTGGCGAGACGTGGCGCCCCCCCTGGGGGATTGCGTTTTCCTACGTGGAAGGAGCGCGTCGCCACGCTAAAGCAGATCTTCAATCGAATACCGAAGTTGGCGCGGGCAAAGGCCGAAGAGCGCAAAGATCACTCGGTATCCGTGAAAAAGGACGTCTCCGCGCTCGTTTCGAAGAGAATCGATGAGTTCGCTGCTTTAGTGGTGGAGAAGGAAATGGCGGAAAAAGGGCTTTTGTTGGCTGGCCCGGTCGCTGCGAATCTCTATGGTTTTGGTCTTTGGAATAATGAAGGAGTTCGCGCGGATCTTGTTTCGGGGGTGGAGAGCCCGCGAGTTCAACAATTCCGAACGGAGTATTGCGCCAACGCGCACGCGGTCGAAGCTGCCGTGCGCGTGCTGGCGATCCATACGCTGCTGGCAGCCGCCGCCAAGCGTCCCGATTACGTCCAGAACGCCACCAGCGAACGCGCGTCGCAGGTGTTCGATCAGCTTTTGCGCCTGCGCGATGTGCATCTGCACGACTTGCAGATCGCGCTCGGCGCGGCGGTCGGCTATGGCGGATTACGCCGCAAGCCCGCGCGCGTCAGCGAAACGCCCGATCAGTAAGCAGCAAGTAGTAAAGGACGATCACCCATGACCAATTTCGTCACCTGGAAGCGCGACACCCACGCCGCCGCCCGCGCTGCGTGGGAACGCATTCTCGATCATTCCACCGTGATCACCGTGCGACGCGGCAGCATCACCCTGCCGCCGCAGACCGTGCGCGTGATCATCAATGGGGGCGCGCGCGAAGATCACGACTTGCGGCGCGGACTCGACAATACGCCCGCCTTAGCGCGTGCGGTCGTCTTCGGCGTGCGCGATCATCGCGATGTGCCGGATACCGATCTCAAGCGTGCGGATCGCTTCGTGCTGCACGGCGCAGAATACGAGATCGTGTTCGTCACGCGGCATGGCGGCGAAGTACAAGCCGTCTGCGAAGCGCGGGAATAGCCCATGCTCACGCCGATCATCACTACGTTGACCGCCGACGCCCCACTGATCGCGCTGCTGACGGGCGGCATTCACGCTTACGCCGCCAGCGGACGCCTGGGCATCAGCCGCGCGACGCTGCCCACCGCCTACGACGCCGACGGTTATCTGCTGCCCTGCGCCATCGTGCAAACGGGCGCGACTGTTCCGGCGGATTCATTGACCGACGCGACAGCGGGAACGCTCACTCGCGTGATCGTGTATCTGTACGCCGATGGCGATCACGCTTTTGCTGACCTGTACGCCGCGCGCGATCGCATCATCGTCTTGTTGGATCGTGCGTTCATCGTAGGTGTGGGCTGGATCGCGTTTGCAGCGGCGGGCGTCGATGAGCGCGATAGCAAGCTCAACCATGCCGCCGCGCTCACGCTGACGCTGGAGGTACGCGCATGAGCGACTACAAAATCGCCAATACGCACAACAACGCGGCGGGCTTGCAAGCACTCGACGCGCTGATCCCGCCCCTGTTCGCGGCGTATACGGGTGGCATCGTCACCGATTGGCACGCCGCCGAAGCGCAGATCATGACAGGGGATCGGCGGCTGTGTCCGGTCGGGCTGCCCTATGTCGTGTGGCATCTGCACCGCTTGAGCGCCGCCGAACTGCTGTATATCCGCGCGACGTTCGGCGCGCAGGTGACGATCCGCACGCTCAACAAGACGGCGGGCGCGTTCGGAAATTTCAACGCGACACTGGAGATCGACTCCGGGGCGTGGCGCGCCAATGGTTGGGATAGTGTGAAGTTGACCTTGTGGGAATTGGTGGGGCTGTAAAAGACCCCACCAGCAATCATGCGAGGATTTAGCGCGTCAGATAGCTTTCCAGCCGATCCCACGTTTCGCTCAGACCCTGTTCCATGCCCATATCGAGAACCTGCTTCAGTGCAGCTTCGTCAGGATACATGGTGCTGCTGACTACGCGCGTTTTGCCGCCTTCGTCATAGAAATGCAGCGTGGACGCCGATTCAGGCAAGTCCGTGTTGATCGTGCGGTTGGCGTCCGCGAACACATCCCGATAGCGAATGAATTCGGGCGCGGTGATTTCGTCGAACAGCATCAAACCCCATGACTCGTTGCCGGTGGCGGTTTCGCGCATGGCATAGTGCCACGATCCGCCCACGCGGAAATCCATATCGCAGTGGGAGATGGGCCATTCGGTTGGTCCCCACCACTGCATCAGGTGTTCGCACACGCTGAAGGCGGCGAAGACCCGTTCGCGCGGGGCGTTGAAAACGCGCTCGATGTTAAAGGTGCGGGCGGCGGTGTTCGCGGTGCTGTTAATCTGGCTCATGATTGGTTGTCCTCTTCATTCAGAGTAGTGAGATAAGTGTCTAAGCGGTCGAAACGATCTTCCCACAATTGACGATAGCGACTGATGTAATCTGCTGCTTCTTTGAGCGGCGCGGCTTCGATCTGGCACGGTCGCCACTGCGCCTTGCGCCCCTGGGTGATCAATCCAGCGCGTTCCAGCACTTTCAGATGCTTGGAAATGGCGGGCAGGCTCATGTCGAACGGTTCTGCCAACTCTTTCACGGTGGCTTCGCCCTGCGCCAAACGCGCGAGAATGGCGCGGCGCGTCGGGTCGGCGAGGGCGGCAAAGGTGATGCTGAGCGTGTCATCCGTCATGTTGGCGAAGCCTGTAATTAAACCACTTGGTTAATTAACCTATAGGTAAAATATCATGAGTTGGTGAGGTTGTCAAGGGGTTACCTTTTTGATTCCCGTTCGCTACCCGCAAGGAGCCACCATGCCACCCATCGATCCCAATGATGCGGCGCTGTTGCGCGCGCATCTGCACACCGTCGCGCGCTATCTATCCGCCGCGCCGCGTACCATCGTCTTTCAAGCGCCAATCACGAGCATCCAGTTCAGCGGCGCGGATGTGATCGGCGTCACCTACGGCACGCCCACCGTCGGATCGCACAGCGCCGTGATCGCGGGCATGACCGCCGAGATCAACGGGCAGCGTGTGCGCGTGCGTTCAGCGTCGATCAGCCAGATCGTGATCGGGCGCGCGCCGCTGATCGTCACGGTGGGCGACGTGATCACGATTGTCGATCAATTTCGCCCGTTCAGCGCGCGACCGCGTCGGCTCGACAGCTACGAGAACGCCGCCTACCCGACCAGCTTCACCGAATTTCACGACGACGACATCGTTCACACCAACCAGAACGCGCAGATCGCGCCCAAAGCCAACATCACGACCGACGCGACCTATCCCGCGCGCTTGGCGGGCTGGATCGATCCGGCGACGGACGCGCGCCGCGTGAACCTGAGCGCGATCACGAGCTTCGGCTTGGGCGTGAGCATCACGGCATATAGCTGGAACATCGCGGACGGCACATTCATCACGGGCAGCGCGACGAGCAGCACGATCACGGTCGATTTTCCGGCGGGCTTTCGCCACATCACACTGACCGTGACCGACGCCAACGGCACAACCGGACTCATGCGCCTGCCGATCTGGGCGCACGACGACACTTATCCGCCGATCACGGCGTTGCAGGTCACGCGCGACGATACGACCGCGCAGGGGCGCGCGCTCACGTTCGAGCTGTTCGATCAGGCGGACGCGATCAGCATCCCCGAAGGCGCGGCGCTCTATTACTGGGAAGATGCGCGCTTCGGCACGCTTCCGACGCCTGCGCCGCCCGCTTATCGTCACGGCGCGTATGGTTGGGCGTTGCGCGATGCGTCGGCGCTGCGCCTGCACGACGGACGCTATCAACTGGAACTGGGCGGCATGGGCGCGTGGCTCGATCGGCTGGAGAGCTACGCGCAAGTGCTGATCGATCCGAACACGACGCCGACCCAGTGGCATCATCTGCGCGATCTCACCGTGGATCGCGTCGCCCATTACGCCCTGCGCGCCTATAGCAACGCGCTGACGCTGGTCACGCTGCGGCTGGCGGGCGTCAACGCGCCGACCGAATCCGCCGCCGAGTTCGATCTGGTCAAGGCGTCGGGGTGGGATCAACTGGTCAACATCATGGCGCGATCCGGCGGCGTGATCGCGTGCGATTGGTTGGGCGGCATCTGGCTGCGGCGCGCGCACGCTTACAAGAATCCGACCGAGCGCGCCGCCACCGCACCGCAGACCAACATCACCCGCCTTGACTGGACGCACGCCGATCCGCTGGTCGTGCCGGAAGTCAAAGCGCCCCGTTACGCGCTG
>JBGSRB010000139.1:0-1950 GCA_041737735.1 Anaerolineae bacterium
CACACCAACAGCATGGATGAAGCGCTCGCCCTGCCCACGCAGGAAGCCGTGCAGGTGGCGTTACGCACCCAGCAGATCATCGGCTACGAGTCGGGCGTGACCGACACGGCTGATCCGTTGGCGGGCAGCTTCGTGATCGAACACCTGACCGACGAGATCGAGCGCCAAGCCGCCGCCTACATCCAACAGATCGACGACATGGGCGGCGCGCTGGCTGCCATCGAAGGTGGGTTCGTCAATGCCGAAATTCAGCAGGCGGCGTATGATTATCAGCGTGCGGTCGAGCGCGGCGAACAGGTGATCATCGGGGTGAACAAATTCACGGTCGATGATGATCCGCAGCCCGAACTGCTGCGCGTCGATCCGGCGATGGAACAGATGCAGCGGGATCGCTTGGCGCAGTTACGCGCGTCACGCGATAACGACAAAGTGAACATGCTGCGCGATCGGCTCGACACTGCCGCGCGCGGATCGGACAATCTGATGCCGCTGTTCGTCGAGTGCGTCGAAAACGATCTGACGCTCGGTGAAATTTGCCATGTGCTGCGTGTGGTGTACGGCGAATATCGTCCCCAAGTGATGATTTAAGAGGATGAGGTATGAGCGAACAAAGTCCGGTTGAGGCATTTATGCAACGGGTGGCGGTTGTGCCGCTGCCGTCAAGCCCGATGGCGCGGATGCGCCTGTTCGCCAAAGAAGTAGCGATGGGTTGTTTGGAAGGCTTGTGGCCCGTCGCGGATTTTCTGCGCGAGCAGAATTACTACCGCTATAAAATCGACCGTTGGGTTGACTCCGCGCCGGACGAGGCGCTGCTGATTCAGAATGGTTATTTCTCGCGCACCAGCCAGTCAGCACCCGGTTCCACCGGGCTGACCTTCAACACGATCCGCATTGAGAAGCCCGCCTTCGACCTGATCGAAGAAGTCGAACCGTCGGAAATTTTCATTTCGTATCGCCGCAAAGACAGCAGCGCGTTGGCACTGCTGGTGCTGGCGCGCCTCAAAGCCGCCGGATTGAATCCGTTTCTCGATCTCTCGATTCAGCCGGGCGCTAACTGGCACGCGCATCTGCGTGATCAGATCGCCACGCGCGATTATTTCGTGCTGCTGATCGGGCAAGAGACGTTAGCATCGCCCTACGTGCAGCAGGAAATTCAATGGGCGCTGGAGACGGACGCCGCGATCCTACCGATCTGGCATAACGAGTTCGAGTATCGCAGCGGCGTGATCGAACTGCCGCCGGAGATCGACCGCCTGCTGACCAGCACACACACGATCCGCGTGTTGGAAGAAAGCGCGCTGGCATACAATAACGCCATTGTCGAACTGCTGAACCGTTTCGGCGTCACGCCTTAAGAGGAAATCCACATGGAATATGCACCGCACTATGCGCCGCGTCATGAGCGCCGATCCACTAACCTGTTGAGCATCGGCAGTCGCGGCAGCATCCTGTCGATTGGCAGCGTGGGCAGCATCTTGTGCATCGGCAGCACGGGCAGCATTTTGTCGATTGGCTGTACGGGCAGCATTCTGAGCATTGGCAGTTTCGCCAGCGCGTTCTCGCTGTTCAGCGTGTTGAGCGTGGGCGGACGTTTCGCCTTCCTGCGCTTCGGACGGCGGCAGATCGGCGCGTTTTTAACGGACATTCGTCAGCGTCAAGCGGGCTAGGGCGCGTGTTATAATTCGGCATATGATGGTGAATGAACGAAGATCGATACGGTTAGGGCGGGTCAGGATCGCGGCGCTGCTGTTAGCGCTGATTCAGATCGGCGCAGCCTATCGCGCGGTCGCATTTCCACCCGCTGCCGCACCCGTCAGCTTGAGCGCACCGCTGGAGTTTGTCGCGGCGGGCGCGTGGGCGCTGCTGTTCGGCGGGTTGGCGCTGCGTCCGCAAGCGGGACGCACCTTCGTCGGCGTGCTGATCGCGTTCGCGCTTTACCATACCGCGCGC
>JBGSRB010000206.1:0-4716 GCA_041737735.1 Anaerolineae bacterium
GGCAAGGCGCGTCGCATCGATCTGCGCGGCGTCGGGCGTGGGCGAAACGAACAACGTCGCCAACACTTTTAAGCCCACAGGCGGCGCGCTCGGCGTGATCGCGGGGGCGTTCGGCGCGCACGCCGTCAACAAGGCGATCAGGATGAGCAGCAGCAGGCGCGTCAACATGATGCGTTTAATCCGGTAGTCGCTGCACAAACACAGCGAACTTGGCTTCGTGGTAAAACGGCGCGCCGTGACCAAAACACATGATGCGCGGTTCGAGCGCTGCCAGTTTGCGCGCGCTGGCGCGATTTTGCGCCAAGTCCACAGCGAATGACGGTGGCAGTTCCGCTAGACCGGGGGTGCCATTCTGGATGTTCATGTTCGCTACTACATCGCCCACGATTAGCACGGCGTCGCGCTCACGCCAGAACGAGATATGACCCGGCGTGTGTCCCGGCGTTTCGATCACTTTGAAATCTGCCACTTCATCGCCTTCACGCAAACGTCGCGCCACGGGATGCGCCGCGCCCGCAAACAGCGTGTTCATCACCGCACCCAGCGGATGACTGGGTGTGTTGCGCTTCCAATCGCCCGATTCCATCACGTCGGCATCGTCCGCGCCCACCCACAGCGGAATGTTGAAGCGCTGGCAGATCATTGCGCTTGCGCCTTGATGATCGGGATGCACATGGGTGAGGGCGTGCGCGCTCAATGTGCGTCCTTGCAGTTGGCGCAGCGTGCCGCCCGCTGCATAGCGTGTGCCAGCATCGATCAACACATCGCCAATCAAATAAATATTCACGGCGTGTGCGGGAAAACCATTGAGCAGATAGACATCGGGGGCAAGTTCTTGCATTGGGCAGTCCTTTACACAGATGAAGCGCGGTTAAAAGCCGATTTTCGCATGATCGGGTGCTGCGGCGCTACAATCAAGCGAAACGCTGCTCATATGGTAACGCAAGCTATGGTCAAATTCGTGATCCTATTTTACCAACCCGATGATCTCGACACCTTCGAGAACGCCTATAACGACTTGCTCGCGCTGGTCGAACGGATGCCCCAGATCGTGCGGCGTCAGGTCAACGCCGTGATCGGCAGTCCGTTGGGCGAAACGCGCCTGTATCGCGCGCTCGAAGTTTATTTCGAGCATGAAGCCGCGCTGCGGACGGCGCTCACCAGCGCGCAAGGTCAAGAAGCGGGCGCGGAATTATCGCGGCGCTTTCGCACCGGGGCATTCGAGATGTATTTTACCCAAGTCTACGAAGAAGCAGGTGGGCAAACCGAGTCATAACGCGATTTGCGCTATTGTCCATAATCCTTGTAGGATCGACTCGTCGATTGAAATTACTCAAGGAGTTTGCTCAATGGCGCGAAAACTCGTGCTATGTTTGCTCGTGGCGCTGGTGGCGTCGGCTGTTGTTGCCCAAGAAGCAACGCCGGAAGCAACGCCGGAGGTGTCCGAAGCGCCAACGTTCATACTGAGTTATGGCACGCCCGCCACTGGAGAAATCACAGCCGAAGCTGCGGCGCAAAACTGGACGCTGCGAACTGCTTCAGCCGATCGCGTGCGTGTGGAAGTGATCCGCACCAGCGGCACGCTCGTGCCAGAGGTAGCGGTGCTGAGTGAAAGCGGTAATGAGCTGCGCGGCTCATGGGGCGCGACTGCCACTTTTGACCGCGCCGTGATCGAAGATTTGGCACTGCCTTCCGCTGGGACCTACACGATCAGCGTGGGACGTTATCAGGGTGATAACGGCGCGACCGTAGGCGAATATACCGTCACCGTGACGCCGCTTGGCACCGGGGAAGAAAACCCGAACAATCAAACTGTGATCGGGGAAGTGCTGACGGACGAAACCGTCAGCGGTGAGATCACCGCGACGCGCTGGCTGCATCGCTATACTTACACCGCCGCCGCCGCCGACATCCTGCGGATCACGGCGACGCGCACCCGCGGCACTTTGATGCCCGAAGTCGCTATTCTCGACGCGAACGGTGGCGAATTGCGGCGCGGTTACTATGACGACGGCAGTGCCAGTGCGCAGATCGACAGCATCGCGCTGACCAGCGCTGGCACTTATACGATTGTGGTGTCGCGAGTGCGGGGGCAGGGTGGCAGTTCCCTTGGCGTCTACGATCTCACGGTCGAACTGCGCGGCGCGGGCGAAGGCAGTCCCAGTTTAAGCGGCAGCGTGGGCGAGATCGTCTACGACACGCCCTTCACTGGCACACTGACTAACGCGCAGTGGTATCACGATTACGCATTGACCGCCGAAGCAGGCGATGCGCTCAATCTCACGGTCACGCGGACAGACGGGACACTCGTGCCGGAATTGGCATTATTGGGCGGCAGTTTGCAGGAACTGCGGCGGGGCTTCCCGGACGATGATCAGGCGTCGTCGTCGTTCGACTACACGCTCGGCAGCGGCGGATCATACACCGTGCGCGTGCTGCGTCAGCGCGGACAGGACGGGGAGACCAGCGGGGATTATGAACTGCGCGTCAATCTGGTGGGCGCGGGTGAAGGCAGCGAAGCACTCAACGTGATCGACGGCACAGCGGTGGTGGGCGAACCCATCACAGGTGAGATTACCGCGTCGCGTTGGCTTAATACGTGGACATTCACGGGCGCGCCCGATACCCGCTATGATATTGTAGTCACGCGCGCCGATGGTACGCTCGTGCCAATGTTGGAAATCCGCGATGTGAATGGGCAGTCGGTTCGCACGGCTTTCCCTGCTGACACCTATGATCGTGCAGAATTGCTCAACTATGCGCTGCCCGGTGCGGGCGAGTTTCGCATTGTCGTCACGCGGGAGCGTGGGCTTGACGGCTTGACCACTGGCGCATACGAACTCGTGATCACGCCGAACACGAATTAGCGCAGCCAGACCGTATGCAATAATGTAGTTTCGTCGAGGCGATCCACTGGATCGCCTCTCGTTATTCATAAGACCAATTCTATGCCGCAAGGGTTCACAAAAGCTCAAAACGTACTATAATGACTCGTGAGTTCAGCTATACAGTTTGTAATGCTGCCTGAGCGCACAGGAGGTCAACACCATGAGCCAGCAGCCCTTGTTTCACCAAAGAAGTGATGACGATCAGCGTGATGATGAACGCCTAGCGCGGCTCGAACACGGGCCCGATCTGGTTAATGAGTCGGTTAAGCGCTGGAAAAGCTATACGCAGGCACAGCGCGACGCTATCATGGCGGAAGGCAACGCTATTTACGCCGACATCGCCGCCGCGCTGAGTGCGGGCAAAACGGCGACCGATGCCGATGTGCAAGCCCTGTTGAAGCGCTGGCATCAACACATCTACCACTTCTACGAGCCATCGCTGGAAATCATGGCGGGCTTGGGCGAAATGTACGCGCTCAATCCTGATTTCCGTGTTAACTTCGAGAAGCTGCATGCCGATCTGCCCGAATTTCTGCGCGACGGCATCGCCCATTACGTCGATGAGCTGGAAACGCAAGCCATCGCCCAAATGCTGGATGAGGACGACGCGCGCCGCCGCCGTTTGAGCGGCGATCAATAATCATTGGAACTTTTGCATCCACTGTGTCGTCTACAGTGCGTATGGATGTAAAGCAAAGGACATAACATGAAGCGCAATTTCTGGATCGTCAGCATCGCTTTAACCGCGCTGCTGGCATTGGTTTTACCCGCTGCCGCACAGGAAAACGATATGAACCCGGCAACGATCAACGTGCGTGGCAGCGCCACCGTGATGGGCGAACCGAATCTCGCCAGCGTGGAACTGGGCGTTGAATTGGTCGATGCTAATCTCGGCACCGCCTTCAGCAGCGCGGCGGTAACCGCCAGCGCCGTGATCGAGGCGATCCGCGCGGCGGGCATTCCTGAGGAAGATATTCAAACCAGCAGCGTGAATGTGTTCCCGGAAGAACGCTACGATGGGCGCACAGGCGAGGTGGGTGAACGTGTGTTCCGCGTGCGCTATATCATCACCGTGATCGTGCGCGATACCACGCTGATCGAAGCGGTGATCAACGGCGCGGTCAATGCGGGCGCGAACACCATTTATAACCTGAACTTCGGTATTGATGACGCCAGTGCGCTTGAAGCCGAAGCGCGCACCGCCGCCGTGCAAAATGCGCGCGATAAAGCGCAGCAGATCGCGGATGCGTTGGGTGTGACACTGGGTGCGCCCCTGCGCGTGAACGAATACGACGGTCAAAACAACCCGATGCCCTTGGCGCGCGGCGCGGCAATGATGGATTCAATGGCGACGATGCCGATCAGTACGGGACAGCTTGGCGTGACCGTGCAGGTTGACATTACCTTCGCCATTGGCGAATAATCACCCGCGTTAGACGCACCAGATAGGGTTGGGCATCCGCTCAACCCTGTTTTGTTTTACTGCACCACCACGCGAATCAGCGCCGGATCGCTCGATGATCCGTCGGGGCGATAAGCGATGGCTTCCAGCACATGCGCGCCCACACCCTGCGCCAGCCAGTTCATATCGACCACAAAGATCGGCACGGCGGGGGCTTCAAGCGGCGTCGCCTCACGGATGATCACGCCATCGACGCGCAGCGCCACCCGCGCGATGCCCGCCCCGCCTTCATCGCGCGCGACGATCTCAATCTGTAAATCCGTGCCTGCCGCCACCGTGACATTGTTGGCGGGATATGTAAAGCTGACCGTCGGGATCGCGGGCGTGGGCGGCGCATCGCCTGTGAACAACGCACAGCCCGTCAGC
>JBGSRB010000285.1:0-3120 GCA_041737735.1 Anaerolineae bacterium
CTACCCCCCTATCGGCTTAGCTACCCCCCTATGACCGCGTATCTGGATCGCGCTCAAATGTTCGCGCGGATGGGGTTTTTGGCGCTCGGATAGACCGCATTTGCCCTGCCCTGCTCACCCGCCAAGCACCTGCGTCCGCAGCAGATCGAGCGCTTGCAATGTGAGCAGATTTCGCAGCGTGCCACCCAGTTGATTTTGCGCGCCCGTGAAGGTGCAGTAATCGCCGGGACGCGCGCGCAGATGTGTGCGATCAGGTCCAATGCCCCAATCCGGCAGCGCTTGCGCCGCGCTCCACAAGTTGATCAGCGGCACGCCGTAAGCATCGCTAATGTCGAGCAGCGCGGCGTTGAACTCCAGCGAGGCTGGATAAATATCGGCGCGTTCGGGCAGCACGACGAACGTCGTCAGCAGCGGGATCACGCCATTCTGCAACGAACGCTCGACCGCTTGCGTCATGTTGGCGCGATAATCGGCGGCGTTCATCTCGCGCACGTCGATGCCGCCGAGCATGATCACGGCGACCGCCGGACGCGCGGTTTGATAATCGCAGGTCAGTGGATCAGCGCCATTGCAGCGCGCGTGATTCGCCCAGAACGGATCGAGCAGCGCAGCGCTGTTAAAGCCCATGCGCGCCGCCGCGCCATCGCGCGTGAACGAGTTGCTCGCCACGCCATCAGGCGACACGCTGAAGAAGCGCGCCGTTTCTTGCAGATAAGCGTAATTGCCCCACTCGCAATACGGACGATCATGCGCCAGTTCATAGCCGATGGATTTGAGGAAATCGCCGTTGATCGTGTTGCTATCCCCAACCGCGATGAACACCTGCGCGCGGTTACCCCTCTGCTGACCCTGCGCGAAAATTTCGCGTAGACGCGCCGCATCGAAATTGTAGAACACGGGCGCGCTGCGTAAACGGATGTCGGGCGGCGGCGGCAGCGTCGGGATCGGCGTCAGCGTGACAGTAGGCGTGGGTGCGATCAGCTCGCGGACGTGCAGCGTCGCCAGCACGTTGATCGGCGTCCATGTGAGGGTTGGTGTCCACGTTGGTGTGGATGTTTCTGTCTCAGCCGTCGGGAATGTGTCGGTGGCGCTAGGGAACGGGATCGGCGTGTTGGTCGCTAATTCGATGGTGGGCTGCGTCACCGTCGGCGCGGGGATGGTCGCTGTCGGTTCTGCCGTTGGCACGCTGATCACGAGTGCGGGTGTTTCCGGCGTCGGCGTGGCTGTACATGCCGCCAACGCGCTGACAACGATCAGCGCGCACAGGCTAAACGTCAAGCTCCGGCACAATAACCGAGCGCCAGAGCGCATCCAGCATTTGTAATGTGGTGAGATTGCGTAGGACATAGCCATAATACAAATTCTGCTGACGAAAATCGGCAGCGCCCATAAAGCCACGCGGCGCGGCAGTGGGGTGCGCGCCATCCCAATCTAAGCCGAGATCGCTCAAACCGCTCAACGCCGCCCCATAATCAATCAAGGGTACTTGATATAACTGCGCGATGTCGATGATCAATTGGTTGAACAGATCGACTTCAGGCTCATAGCCGATGCGCATGGGGATGGTACTCAACACGGGAATCACGCCGCGATCAATCGAAAGCTCGACCATGCGCCGCAGGTTATAGGCGAAATCGTTCGGGTTCACATGACTTACGTCGTTCGTGCCGAACATGATCAGCGCCACCGACGGACGCAGCAGACGATACTCGCATTCGATGGGCAGTTCGGTCGCGCCGCATTGGGTTTTATCGCCCGCTTCCGGGTTGACCGCCATGTACGCTGTCCAGCCGATGGTTGCCGCGACCGAGCGCGCCGTAAACGAGTTCTCGCCGCTGCGCGTGCGTGCCGTCCGGTAGAAGTCGATCACGTCTTGCAGATAGGTGTAATCGCCCAGATCATACACGCCTGCCCCGAACGGATGCAGATAATTTGTGTTCACCGTGATGCTGTCGCCGACTTTGGCGAACACATCGGCGCGATTGCCCAGTGTTTGTCCGCGCGCGAAAATGGATCGCGTGTTGGCGATCACCGCGTCGGCGAGGCGCATACTTGCGTTCGGCGGAAATAGCGCATCCAGATCGAGCAGCACTTCGACAAATTCCGCCGCCACCCAACCCAATGTGCCGTCGCTGACTTCGACTTGCAGCCATGCGCGATCCAGCGAAACGCCGATGATGCTCAGCGGCGTAAGCGGCGCAAGCAGCGCGATCACGGTGGCATTGAGCGAAGGCGCGGCGCGCAACCGCAGCACATCATCCATCGCGCGCACGCGGGCATCGGGGTTTGTCTGCGCGCCCACGGGCAGCGCGATCACCAGCGCGGCAAACATAATCCACAGCGCGAGTCGGCGCGTTCGAGACATGGAGCGTATCCTGTGTTGGTTGGGAAGAGCCTGTCAGGGGCAACTATAGGGGCGATCACTCGCCCCTACAATCCACAGCTTAGTGCTTTACGGTGCTGCCAGCATCGCGGTCAAATTGAGGAAGTTGTTGCCCTCATTCGATTCAGCGATCAAATTGTTGACATCGACCGCGCATTCAGCGGTGATATTGCCGCCGCCGCCGCTGTCAAGCTGCGAGGTCAGCGCGATATCGATCTGCGTGAACGCGCCAATGCCGTTCAACGTGCTGCTGAAGAAGGTGTTCATCGGGCGGAAGTTGCACGCGACCGCGAACGATTGTCCGATGGCAACCGGACTGTTGTTGACGACCGTCACGATGGTTTGGAACGACTCGCCCTGACGGATCGTGCGGTCGAAGCGCACATTGCTGACACTCAGGTCAGGCAGCGCTGAGGTGGGCGACGGTGTGGGTGTCGGCGTGATCGGCACGGGCGGCGGCGTGATGCGTTGCAGGTTCGAGGTATCGCCCGTCACGGTGACCACCGTCGGGCTGATGAAGCCTTCGCGTCCGTTGGGCAGGCGCACATAGTACCAGCCTGAACCCGTGTTGCTGATGCCGACAATCGGCGCGGTTGAGCCAGTGCTGAGCGATCCCACGAACGGATACTGCGTGCTGTCACCGCTGCGGACGTTGGCGTTGAGGTTCGCCGTGACCTGCGGTGTGCTGGGCTGGGTCGGCACGAGCGGCAGCGTCGGCTGCGTTACGGGCGGCGGCA
>JBGSRB010000327.1:0-6616 GCA_041737735.1 Anaerolineae bacterium
GGCTGCACAGCAGCGACGCGCGCGGCGACGTTCTGCGCGTTCAAGCCGCCCGCCAGCATCAGGCGCGGGGTCTGCTCATTGACCGCGCGGGCGATCTCATCGCTGGCTTGTTCGCCCGTGCCGCCGTACAAATCCGGGTGATAGGCATCGACCAGCAGCGTAGGCATGTAGTCGCTGGCGGGTTCGAAATTGGCAAAGTAGGCGGCGTCCTCAAGGGCGGCTTCGACGGTACGCGGGCGAATGGCTTTGAACGCCATGCCGCGCAGTTCGCGCATCATCTCACCCGATTCATCGCCGCTAAGCTGCGCGCAATCCAAGCCGGCTTTGTCGATCATGCGCGAGATGTTGCTGACGATCTCGTTGACGAACAAGCCGACCAACACGGGACGGTCGCTGCCGAACTCGGTATGAATCATCGCGCAAATTTCATACGCCTGTCCCAATGTGAGAAAGCGCGGGCTGCGCGTATAAAAGTTCAAGCCGATCATATCCGCGCCCGCCTGTGCCGCCGCCCACGCATCTTCCAGCGTGGTGATGCCGCAAATCTTCACCCTGACCATACGCCTACTCGCCTCATCTAGAACACTGCATCATTTTTACCACTAAGCTGGCGTAAAAACTCGGTTTGTCCGGTGTGATAGGCTTCGTGCCACAGCAGATAAGCCACCAGATCACCAACTGAGCGCGTATCGTTGGGATCATTCTCAAAGGCGCGCGCTGCCAGCGTTTCCAGCGTGGCGTGTTCGAGTGCGGCGATCAAACGCCGCTGCGACTCATCCAGCGCGGCGCGCAGATCGTCGAACGGATAGGCTTCGTCGGCGTTTGTGGGCGTGATCGGTTGCGTACCATGCCGATAGCGCGTGCGCTGCTCATCCGTCCAGTGCGGTTCGGCGCGCAGTGCCTTGAGCATGGTCACGCGCGCGCCGACGATATGCCCAAGAATCCAGTTGAGGCAGTTGGCGCGAAAGGGCAGTTGCAGCAAACTGTCGGCGTGGGTTAAGCCGTCGATCTGCGTGCTGATCTCGCGGTAGTTGCGCTCGAACAAAGTGATCAAGGTGGTGTTGTCGATCATGATCGATCCTCTTTTCGCAGTTGGGTGCTAAACAAGCGCACTTGCGCGCCAATGTCGGCGGCTTTGACCAAGCCTTCGCCCACTAACACGGCGTGCGCGCCTAGTGATCCCATGTGGCGCACATCGTCGGCGCTGCGAATGGCGCTTTCCGCCACCAGTGTGACGCCTGCGGGCAAGCGCGCGGCGATGCGCGAAGTCGTGGTTAAATCCTCACGAAAGGTCTTGAGATCGCGGTTGTTCACGCCGATCAGCGTCGCGTCGATGCTCAGCGCGCGTTCGAGTTCGGCTTCGTCATGCACTTCGACCAGCGCACTCATGCCCAACTCGGTGATCAGCGCGTGTAAATCGGCAAGCTGGTCGTGTTCGAGCGCTGCGACGATCAGCAGGGCGGCATCTGCGCCCGCCGCGCGTGCTTCGTAGATTTGCGCCGCGTCGATGATGAAGTCTTTCCGCAGCAGCGGCAGATCGACCGCCGCGCGCACCGCGATCAGATGATCGAGCGCGCCCATGAAGAAATCGGCATCGGTCAGCACCGAGATCGCCGCCGCGCCGTTAGCAGCGTAAGTGGTCGCCAGCGCCAGCGGATCGAAGTGTTCGATCAGCACGCCTTTAGATGGCGACGCGCGCTTGATCTCCGCGATCAGCGTGATGGTGTCGCGGCGCAGGGCGGCGGCGAAGTCACGCGCAGGGGGCGCGTTCCCCGCTTCGCGCAGAATGAAGGGCAGTTTTTCGCGCAGCGCGGCGACTTCTTCGACTTTGCGCGCCAGAATTTTGTCGAGAATGGTATCAGTTTTAACGAACATAGCAGCAGCTTTCATTTAAGCAACGGTGGGCGCGGGCAGCGCTTGACTGTAGGCGATCAGTGCTTCGAGTTTTGCCAGCGCCGCGCCGCTGTCGATTATAGCGCCCGCTTGGATGATGCCGTCCGCCAGCGTGTCAACTTGTCCGCCTGCCAGCAGCGCCGCGCCCGCGTTCAGGATGACGACATCGCGCTTGGCATCGCTGATCGATCCGTCGAGAATGCCGCGCAGGATCGCCGCGTTGGTCGCCGCGTCGTCGCCCAACAATTCCGAGATGTGCGCGCCACGAAAACCGTAATCTTCGGGTGCGAACTCATAGCTCGTGACCGCGCCGCCCTGATAATGGCTGACGTGGTTAGGTCCCGTGGTCGTCAGTTCGTCCAAGCCGCCGTAGCCGCTGACCACCAGCGCCGACACCGCGCCCAATTCACCCAACACATGCGCCAGCGTGGGCGCGAGATCGGCGCTGAACACGCCCATCAACTGGCGGCGCGCGCCTGCGGGATTGGTCAAGGGTCCCAGAATGTTGAAGATCGTCCGCACGGCGATCTGACGACGCACGCCGATAGCATGTTTCATCGCCGGATGCAGCTTGGCGGCGAACAAGAAGCCGATCCCGACTTCATCGACGCACATGCCGACTTGCTCCGCCGTCAGATCGAGATTGACGCCTAGTTCGCCCAATACATCGGCGCTGCCGCATTTGCTCGACGCGGCGCGGTTGCCATGCTTAGCGACGTTCAAGCCCGCGCCCGCCGCCACAAATGCGACAGTGGTGCTGATGTTGAACGTGCCGCTTTTATCGCCGCCCGTGCCACACGTGTCGAGCAGTTGATCGCCGTCATAAGAAGTCGGCACACGCTGCGCGTTGGCGCGCATGGCGCGGGCGCTGCCGACGATCTCGTCCTGCGTTTCGCCTTTCATGCGTAAGCCCATGAGATAGGCGGCGATCTGCGCCTCGGATGCGCCGCCCGTCATGATCTGCTGCATCACGGCTTCAGCTTCTTCGGGCTGTAAATGCCCGAAGCGGGTCAAGATGTCGATGGCGCGTTGAATATCCATCAGGGCGCTACCTCACCAATGCCGGAATCTTCAACTCAAGGAAGTTGCGCAGAATGCGCGATCCGTAAGTCGTGAGGATGCTTTCCGGGTGGAACTGCACGCCGAACACCGGATGCTGCTTGTGGCGCATCGCCATGATTTCACCGTCATCGGTGAACGCTGTGACCGTCAGTGACGACGGCAGCGACGATTCTTCAACGATCAGGCTGTGATAGCGTGTAGCTTCAAACGGACTCGGCACGCCGGTGAACAGGGCATCACCCTTGTGATAGATCGGGCTGGTTTTGCCGTGCATCAAGCGATCGGCGCGCAGGACAATGCCGCCATACGCCTGACCGATGCACTGATGACCAAGACAGACGCCCAAGATCGGCGTGGATTCCCCGAAGCGGTGGATCACATCGAGCGAGACGCCGCCATCGTCAGGATCGCCGGGTCCCGGTGAGATCAGGATGCGTTCGGGCGCGAGCGCGGCGATCTCGTCAAGCGTGATCTGATCGTTGCGGATCACGTGCAGGTCAGCGCCCATTTCACCCAGAAGTTGCACGAGGTTATACGTAAAGCTGTCGTAATTATCGATCACGAGGATCATGTATGGTCTCCAATCTCTGTGATTGCGCGCGATTCCAAGCCTTCGAGGTGCATCACGTCATCGGCGGCAACCAGTTCCCAACCATTTTCACCGTGTTTGATCGTGGTCACGGACGTGTTGCCTAAGTCGAGTTCAATCGGATCATACGCGGTCAGGATGTTCGCCAGCAGCACCTTGATCGCGGCGGTGTGTGTCAAAATGCCGACGGTTTCATAGTCGGCGTGTGAGGTGATGGCGTCAAACGCCGGACGGATGCGCGCACGCACATCGGCGCGCGACTCGCCGCCGGGGATGCGATAACCGTCCACATCGTGCAGCATGGCGCTGTAGTCATCGGCATACCATGTTCGCATTTCGTCAAAGGTCAAGCCTTGCCACAAGCCGACGGCGCGCTCGCGCAAGCGCTCATCGGGGATCGGGGCGAAACCGATTTCGGGCGCGATGATCGCGGCGGTTTCGAGCGCGCGACGCAGATCGCTGGTGTAGAGCGCGCCCATGCCAATGTTGCGCACATATTTCGCCAGCGCTGCCGCTTGCTGTCTGCCGTGTTCGTTGAGGGGCGATGCCACCCAACCTTGCCAGCGTCCCTGTCGATTCCAGTCGGTTTCGCCGGGGCGAATGAAAATTACGCGCTTGGTCATGCTGACTCCTCAAAGTGTGAACGGGCGCGGTTACATTAAGCCTTGTTCGGCGCGGCGAATTGTGACCGCCAACGCCATGCCTTTATTGAGCGTTTCTTGATATTCGGTGGCGGGAACACTGTCGGCAACGATGCCCGCGCCCACCTGAATATGCACGGTATCGCCTTGGATCAGCGCCGAGCGAATGGTGATGCACGTGTCCATCGAGCCATCGAAACTGAAATAACCGACCGCACCGCCGTAAATGCCGCGCCGCGTGCCTTCGAGTTCTTCGATGATCTCCATCGCGCGAACTTTGGGCGCGCCGCTGAGCGTGCCAGCCGGCAGGGTGGCGCGTAGTAGATCGAAGGCGGTCAAGCCCTGACGCAGCTTGCCCTGCACATTGCTGACAATGTGCATGATGTGGCTGTAACGCTCGACATACATCATATCCGTCGGCTTGACCGTGCCATACTCGCACACCCGCCCCAGATCATTGCGTCCCAAGTCTACCAGCATGACGTGTTCAGCGCGTTCTTTCGGATCAGCGAGTAATTCATCGGCAAGCTGTTGATCATGCTCGGCGTTCGTTCCCCGCGGGCGCGAACCGGCAATCGGGCGGCAGGTGGCGATGCCGTCTTCATAACGCACCATCATTTCGGGTGATGCGCCGACCAGCGTAAAATCGTCACTGAAACGTAGCAGGAACATATACGGCGATGGGTTGGTAGCGCGCAGCGCGCGGTAGATGGTCAGTGGTGAAGCGCTGGTCTGACGGCTGAAGCGCTGCGATAACACAATCTGGAAGGCATCGCCCGCCGCGATATATTCCTTCGCCGCGCGCACATTGTCCTCATATTGCGCCTGCGTCATGTTCGATTGCAATTCGGCGTCGGTTGGCTGCGGTTGCTCATTGGCTGGCGCGAGCGGTTGCAGCAGCGCATCCGTGATCGTGTCGATGCGGCGCAGCGCGTCGTCATAGGCGGCATCGGCATCGCCGTTGTCGTGCGCGTTGGCGAGGATCATCAACTGGTGCTTGGCGTGATCGAAAATCACGAGGGTATCCACCAGCATGAAGGCGATATCCGGTACGTTGAGGTCGTTAGTGGCGCTGGTGGGTAGGCGCTCGAAATAGCGCACGACATCATAGCTGAGGCAGCCGACCGCGCCGCCGATGAAGCGGGGCAGACCTTCGATCTGCACGGGTTGGATGCGCGCAAATTCTTGCTCGATGATGGTCAGCGGGTCTTCGCCATCAGCCAGCGGGCGCGTCGTTATCTCGCCGTGCAACTCGCGCGTGACCACGCCATCCTGCACGTAGATCACGCCCTTCGGGTTGACGCCGAGAAACGAATAACGCCCGACTTGCTCGCCACCTTCGACGCTTTCGAGCAAAAACGAGACTTCACCCAACTGTTGTGTGAGTTTGAGATACACGGAAACGGGTGTTTCCAAGTCGGCTAACAGTGTGCGGTAAACCGGCACATGATCGCCCTGCGCGAACAATGTTTTGACTTCGGCGCGCGTGGGCGCAACTGCCGGACGTGCTTGCGCTGTAACGTGATCGAGCATGTTTCACCCCTTGCAATTTTGACACCATCCAAATAAAAAACCCCGATCTCGTTCAAGGACGAGAGGGGTTTTCCCGTGGTGCCACCTTGATTGCGAACGATCACGATCAGTGAGCGCCGCCGCTTGGGTTGGGGTACGGGCGCATAAGAATCTCACCGATACCCTGCGCCTTGATAACGGGTGCGCGGTTCCCGGCGGCAGCTAATTGCGCTAAGCGCGTTCACCACCGCGACTCACCAGTCCATTCAGCATCCGCAAACCGTATCGCCTTCACAGCACCCGGCGACTCTCTGAACAGCGCGTAATGATGCGTACTACTCTGGATCAACGTCGTTACATATCTCGATTTGCAGATAGCGTAACGAGTTTGGCGCGGGCTGTCAAGCTGTATGTAAGGAATTCATCAACCTAAATCTAGAATGGAATGTCATCTTCAGGTTGTACATATGAGAACACTTTAGACTCAATATCTGATAGATTGAACCTTTTTAGCAGGATACGCAATTTCTTGTTCGTAATTATGTTGTTATTATGTAATAATTGCAATAATTCTATAAAAGAGGGATTTTCTTTGATAAACACGTTATTAAAGGCTGCATCGCACAAGGAATCAATGGCTTCTTCACTGAAAAATTCAATCACTGGTTTAAGAAGTTGTTGAGCAATGGAGGTTACTTGATCAGGATCACCTGTTTCTCTATAAAATTGGATCGCTCGTTTTATACCACTTGTTCTTAACTCAGCTATGGCGATAGCAATCTCTAGGATTTTTTCCACGTCTTCATCACTCATGTTTTCGACATAAGTTTGTATTTTAGGATGGTCATTCGGTCTGATTAAATGCCAAATGTCGGATACACCACCTAATAGCCTTATTAAACGATACAGCTTTTCATCT
>JBGSRB010000351.1:0-8927 GCA_041737735.1 Anaerolineae bacterium
CCAATTGTGCGCGCTTTAATTTGGCAGCACGCGCGGCATCAAGCAGCGCCTGCATCAGCGACTCGCCCACTTTCGCGCCGCGCTGCGCGGGCATCACGCCCAAGCGTGTTAACCACGCACGCTGACCACGCACGCCCAACATACCGACGCCAATCGGTTCGCGTTGAGCATCAAGCGCGACAAACGAACGTTCCAGATCAACATCGTAAAACTGAATATATTCCTGCAACCGCCGCCCGTTCATAGGCATCGGAACGATATAATCGACTCGGGCTAAACTGTAAATCTCAGCAAGCTGATCAAAAGTATAGCGGTTGGTTCGCACCATGCTTGTGCTTGGACGCGCAGCACCTAGATTAGCCCCAATTTGGGTGGAGGTAGTATCGGTTGGCAACACACAATCTCCGATGAATGACTACGATTCGGTTGGCTGCGCCAGATACGCCTCCACCTGTTCAGCAAACGAGCGCGTATCAATCGGTTTGGTGATGATGCCATCACAGCCATAAGCCCGCGCCATCGTCATGGCGGTGTCGGTGGGCCACGCGGTGAAAGCGATCATCGGCACACCCTTCATTGTAGGTTGTTGGCGTAAAAGCGCCACTACCGTTTGACCATCAATATCAGGCAACCCGAGATCAACCATGATTAGGTCGGGTATCAGGCTCAAGGCAGCGGTCATGCCTTGTTCACCATCCACCGCCACGATCACTTCGTGATCATGGCGGCGTAAAATGCGCACGGCTAGGCGCGCGCTTTGTGCATTGTCTTCGATGATTAAAATGCGACTCATGCCGTCAGCCTTTCTCAGGCAGCCTATTTAGGCGTGGCGCGGCGTTTGTTGCAGCGTATAAGCAACCGTGTTCAGCAGTTCGGCTTTGGTGATCGGCTTGGGAATATACCCATCGCAACCCGCTTCTAAGCAGCGTTCGCGGTCGCCGTGCATGGCGTTGGCGGTCAACGCGATGATGCGCGTGTTCGCCAATTCGGGCGTCGCGCGCACCTGCCGTGTGATTTCTAAACCGTCGGTGTCGGGCAGGTTGACATCCATCAGCACCAAGTCGGGCTGTTGATCATAAATGGCGCGCAAGCCACTCGCGCCGTCCGTCGCTTCAATCACTTGATAACCAGCGCTGCCGAGAATTTTACGAACAAGGCGCAGATTTTGAGGATTATCTTCAACATATAAGATCGTCACAGGCATGATGACCACTCCAAGACAGCGCAAGAATGATAAACATTGATTGACTCAATTATCTCACAACAATACTTCATTAACCATTGAGATGAAGTGTTGGCGATCTAAAGAGGCTTTTTCAATCAAAGCGCTGATCGATTGATGCAGACCGCTGCGTTCGTCGTTGGTCAATTGTTTACCGGAATAGACGATGATCGGTAAATCGCTCAACGATGGATCGTGCTTGAGCGTTTCAATAATCTTGAAGCCATCCATATCAGGCAGCACCAGATCAAGCAAAACCAGATCAGGGCGATGCTGATAAATGGCGCGCAAACCATCGCGTCCGTTGGGAATCGTCAGCACGTGAAAACCGCCCATCCCTTCTATGATGCGCTGTGCCAAGCGTGCATCATCGCCATTGTCATCCACGATGATCACCAAGCGCGGCGCGATTTCGGCGGGCGTGTCACTATTGACGCGGGGTGTGGCGAGCGCGACTTCCGGCGTATGCACCAGATCGATGGGCGCATCACCCAACGTATCGACGATATGATCGACCAGCGCACGCGTGCTGTAATCGCCTTTTGTCCACACCGACTCGGAATACAAGTCGAGCAGATGACGATCTTCGCGCGTGAGTGCTTTAGCCGACACCACCACCACCGGAATCGTGGCGGTGCGCGGATTCTGTTTGAGGTGTTCCAACAGGGTGAAACCGTCCATTTCGGGCATGGTCAAATCCGCGACGATCAGATCGGGTGCGGCATCTTCAACCAGCGTCAGCGCTTCAGCACCGTTGCGCGCTTCGACCACGCGATAATGCTTGTGCGCGCGCAGCAAACGGCGGATCAAACGGCGATCATTGGGGTTGTCATCCACGATCAGGATCGTGGTCACTTGCTCATCCAAACGGCGCAGCGCCGCACTTAAGCCCTCATCACGATCACGCGATGCGGTAACGCTGCCGCGCGCGTCGAGTTCGAGGTTGAGAAGATATTGATCGCCTAAAATGTGGCTTTCTGCGGGGAAGGTATGCCCCGAACAATTGACGACAACCGTTTCACCCGCTTGGATCGTGCCATCGATCAGCAGCTTTTCCAAGCCGGCAAACGCGACCGCCGTCGCCGGTTCGACCGATAAGCCCGCTTTGCTGGCGACTTTCCGCATGGCGGCGAAAGCCTCACCATCATCAACCGCGATCATCGTGCCGCCCGCCGTCAGCGCGGCTTCGCGCAGCAGCGTATAGCTCATGCCCGGATCGCCTGTGGACAGCACCGTGATCAGCGTTTGCGGCGTCACAGCTTCGGCGGTGGCGCTGCCCGCTTGAAAGGCATTGACCATCGGCGCGCAGCCCGTCACCTGAATGATCCCCAGTTTGGGCAAACGGTCGATCAAGCCCATGTGGTGCAGTTCGGTGAAGCCTTTCCACACGCCCAACGGTCCAATGCCGCCGCTGACCGCCTGAATATACCAATCGGGCGCGATCCAGCGTGCGCCGGAAGGATCGAGCGTTAAGCCTAACTGTTCCGCGATCTCGAAGGCGAGCGTTTTCATGCTTTCCTTGCCGGGGATCGCCTTCGCGCCTTTATCAAAATGCACGCCGCGCCGCCGCGCAAATTCAGCAGCGACGTGTTTAGTTTCGTCATACGTGCCGCTGACGCGCACGACTTCCGCGCCATAGAGCGCGGCTTCGCGCATTTTTTCGGCAGGCACAAGGCTGGTGAGGAACAGCCACAGCTTGATGCCCGCGCGCGCGCAGTAAGCAGCATAAGCCGCCGCTGCATTGCCCGTTGACGCTAACGCTAACTCGGTGATGCCCGCGCGCTTGAGCGCCGTGACCGCCAGCGCCGCCTGCCGATCCTTAAACGAACTGGTCGCGCCCTGCCGTTCATCTTTGATGTAGATGTGCGGATGATCGTACAGGCGCTCATAGGGATACAAGCGCACCAGCGGCGTATAGCCCTCAAACAACGTGATCTCAGGATCGGGCGCGCTTAACGGCAGCAGTTCGGCATAGCGCCACAACGACGCGACCCGCCCATGTAAAGCAGCGGGTGACCCCCAATGTTGCTCTACGGCAGCGTAATCATAACGCGCGTCGATCCACGTTGAGCCACACGCAGCACAGGCGGCGGACATAACATCCGCCGCCTGCGCCTGACCACATTCTAGACAAACACTGTGCGTAAACAGTGGATTCATAATCAGCGTTTACGCCGTTTCGAGTGCGTGGAACGGCACAGTGAACCAGAAGGTCGAGCCGATGCCCGGTTCGCTTTCGACGAAAATCTCACCGTCGTGCATCCGCACGAGATACTGCGTGATCGTCAAGCCTAAACCGGTGCCACCTGCGCGCCGCGTCGATGAACCATCGACCTGACGGAACTGCTCGAAAATTACCTTCGCATCTTCAGACGAGATACCGATGCCCGTATCCTGCACTTTGACGAAAGCGCGCGTGTCGTCGTGCGCGCCGATGCTCACCGTGATGCTGCCGCGCTCGGTGAACTTGATCGCGTTGCTCACCAGGTTGGTCACGATCTGTTTGAGGCGTAGCGAGTCGGCGCTTACGGGCGCAAGATCGTCAACTCTGGTGAAATTGAGCGTCACGGGTTTATCTTTGATCAACACTTGGGAAACGTGCAGCACATCGCGCACAATTTCGTCAAGATCATGCGGCGAACGCTCCATAACCATCTGTCCCGACTCGATTTTGGCGAGGTCGAGAATGTCGTTGATGATCGCCAGCAGGTGCTTACCGCTGTTGTAGATGGTGTCGATGTCTTCAACCGCTTCTTCGTTCAATTCGCCGTCATCGCCATCGAGCAGAATTTCCGAATAGCCGATGATCGAGTTCAGTGGCGTGCGTAACTCGTGCGACATATTTGCCAAGAACTGCGACTTAAGGCGGTCAACCTCACGCAGGCGGTCGGCAGCTTCACGCTGGATTTGTTCCGACAAGATCAATTCCGACACCGAGCGCGCATTCTCAATCGCAATGGCGATCTGTCCTGCCAGCGTTGTTTGCGCGCGCACGTTGTTCTCATCAAAGTCATTCACGCGATCCGATTGCACGTCCAGCACGCCGATCACGCGCCCACCGACGATCAGGGGCAGCGCCAGTTCCGAGCGGGTATCAGGCAGCAGCGGGTTCGGCAAGAAACCATCCGTCAGCGTCACATCGTTGACGGTCACGGGCTTGCCGCTGCGGGCGGCTTCCGCCACCAACGACACCATACTGTTGAAGGCAATGCGGTGACCTACCGCGCGCATTTGAGCGCCCGCTTCACCCGCGCCCGCCACCATGTTCAAGAAGGTACGCTCGTCGTTCAGCAGATAAATATGCGCGTGGTAGAGTTCAAAACCAGCTTTCGTTTTGTCCACGACCGTTTGCAGCAGCGTGTCGAGTTCAAAATTCGTCGAAACTTCGGTGGTCACTTCTGCCACCGTTTGCAGTTCATTCGCCAAACGCTGAAGTTGCAGCTCGTTAAGCTTACGCTGCGTGATGTTCTCAAACGTGATGCCCGCCGTGCGATCCGGCAGCCCGAAAGCGCGCACAAAGAACACGCTGTCCGGCACGCGCGCGTCACCATAAACCACTTCGCCCAATTCAACAGATTCACCCGTGCGCGCGACGTTAGCATAAATCTGCGGCACCTGTGTTTCCATCAAGCCGGGGAAAGCTTCCGGCATGGTTTTGCCGAGAACATCTTCCATGGGCGCGTTGGTCAGCACACCGGCAGCGGGGTTCGTTGCCACCAGACGCAGCGACGACACATCGTCGGCGTCTTCTAAGCGCCAAGCATAGAAACCAGCGGGCATGTTCTCCACCACGTTCGCCAACAGGCGCACTTGGGCTTCTTGAGCCACTCGCTCGGTCACGTCACGTGCAGCGGCATAAACGAACTTGCCAAACGGATTGGCGCGCCATTCGATGATGCGGTAGCTGCCGTCAACGGCGCGATAACGATTGGAGAAGCTTAGCACTGGGTTTTGATCGTCGAGCAGCGCCATTTGCTCAAGCGTGCTTTGCATATCGTCAGGATGCACAAAATCGAGGAAGGGACGACCTTCAAGCTCCTCAGTCGCATAACCGAGCAGCGATTCCCACGCCTTACTGACACGCAGGAAGTTGCCGCTGGTGTCGGTGATCGTCAACAAGTCGAGCGACAGGTTGAAGAAGCGATCCAGTTCTTCGTAACGTTCTTGCAAGTCTTGCTCAAGGCGTTTACGTTCCGTGATGTCACGCGCGACGGTGGCGAAGCCGCTTGGCTGTCCCTTTTCGTCAGGCACGGAAAACAACACTTGATCGACCGGAAACTCGTGTCCATCACTGAACCGTCGGAAAACCGTCTCGCCGTGCCAAACCCCTTCCGCCAACACCTGCTGCATCGCCTGCGCGATCTTATCGGTTTCGCTTGCCGGGTAATATTCCGGGATCGTGTGCTGACGCGCGACTTCAAGTGATGCGAAGCCGCTCAACTGCATACCCGCCGGATTAACCAGCATGGTTTGTCCTTGCAGCGACGCCACCCCGATGAAGTCACCCGAATGTTCCACCACAGCAGCCACACGGCGTAATTGCGTGAACGCTTGTGCGTTCTGCACGGCGATAGCGATCTGCGCCGCCAACGTTTCAAACACTTGCACGTCCGCATCACGGAAGTAACCGAACGCTTCTGCTTGCACATCCAGCACGCCCAGCACGGCATCACCCGCCACCAACGGCACAGAAAGCTCGGACTGGGTGTTAGGCAGCAGCGGATTAGGCAAGAAGTCGGGTTCTTGCGACACGTCGTTGGAACGCACCGCCACGCTGGAACGCGCCGCGCGCGCCACAAGACTGTGCTCGTGATGCGGATCAATCGCGTGTTGGCGTTCGAGCATGATCTGCCCAGCTTCACCCGCGCCTGCTACCAATTTCAACTGCGCGCCGTTCTCGTCCATAAAATAGACGTGGGCGTGATATAAACCAAAGTCGGCTTTGGTCTTTTCCACGACGGTCGCCAGCATGTCATCCAAATTGAGAGTGGTGGAAACCGCCGCGCTGACTTCTGCCACCGTTTGCAACTGTGTCGCAAAGCGCTGCGCTTCGCGAGTCAAGCGGATGCGCTCGACCGTCGCCGCGACTTCTTTCGCCATCGCTGCTAACCGAGCAAGCTCACGAGGATCGTGAACGCGCGGCTGGGACGATTGAATGCCCAGATTGCCGATCCAGCGCCCGTAGATGAGTAGAGGCGCGGACAGATATGAAGCGATGCCCAACGCGGAGAAGGTTTGCACACTGGTCTCATCGAGCGTAGGATCATCCGTGACATCATTCACCACAAAAAGCTGATCGGTACTCAACATCTGCACAAACGGGAAGTTCTCCAGCGGAATTGACAACCCTTTGAGGCTCGGCACATCATGACGTCGCCAATCAGCGCGCACTTCGACGCTGCGCGCGGTGGTGAAATCGTAACTTTCCCACAAGCTGACGATGACCGCTTCATCCTCAGGGTGCGCTGCCAGTAAGCCGATTGCTTCGGCGATCTGATCTTCATCAACAGCAATATTCAGCGCCGCGCTGACCGATGCCAGCGTTTGCGCGTCTTGTTGATCGGCTTGCGCTTGGGTGAAGGCGCGCGCATTCTGCACCGCTACTGCCACTTGGGATGCCAGCGCAGTTTTGATCTGCAAGTCTTCCGCATCGAAGCGTTCGACCTGCTCAGATTGCACGTCCAGCACGCCGATCAACTCGTTGCGCAACACAAGCGGGATCGCCATTTCCGCGCGCGTTTTGGGCAGCAGGGCGTTGGGAAGAAATCCTTGTGCGCTGGTTACGTCATTGACGATCAAGCCCTGCCGACTACGTGCGGCGCGCGCGACAATGCTGGTTTCGTGATCGTAAGCAATTTGATGCCCACGCTCGCGCATCTGGCGACCGGCTTCACCCGCGCCTGCCGCAAGAACCAGCGCCTGAGTTGATTGATCATAGAGATAAATATGGGCGTGATAAAGACGGAAACGCTCTTTAGTCAGCTCAACCACTTGCCCCAGCAATTCATCAACATCCAGCAGCGTGGTGATCGCCGTTCCCACTTCTGCCACCACTTCAAGTTCGGCGGCACGGCGGGCAATCGTGTCTTCGTCGCGCTTGCGGTCGGTGATGTCGGTGCGGATGGCAACATACTGATAAGGTTTGCCTTCGTCATTCAAAAACGGCACGATGGTGGTATCGACCCAATAGAGTGAACCATCCTTCGCGCGATTTCTGATCTCGCCCTTCCACACCTGCCCGTTGGCAATCGTCACCCACAAATCGCGGATAAATTCCGACGGGTGATACTGCGAATTAATGATGCGGTGGTCTTGACCGATGAGTTCTTCGCGGCTGTATTGCGAGATTTCACAAAATTTATCGTTCACATAGGTGATCAAGCCGCGCTGATCGGTTATAGCAACGATGGAATGTTCATCGAGCGCGGCGCGAATATCGCCCAGTTCTTTGAGCGACTGCCGAAGTTGTGCTTCAATCTGCTCGACTTGTGGCGGATGCCCATTCGCATCATGATCGGTGATGCCGTTGTGTGTTTTATCAAGCGCCATAATAACCTCATAGGTGCGAGTCTGCGTGATTTCAGTATAAATGGACAAAACGTCGAGAAATAATTGAGATTGATTGTGCCTTACGTTTGAATCTTCAAGCCTAGCTTATGCACACGCGCGCGAATATACGAATTTTTGCTGCACAGATGTGCTATAATGAAAGTTCATCGACAGCGCACATGCGGGGTATGCGACTCATGCAGCGATCTGATCTTCCTTATGATGTGGATGCCATTTTACGCCGCGATATGACCAGCCAATTCGTCAGCGATGAGGACATGCGGCTTGGCGTCGTCGTCGGCGGATCGTTGAGCAAAGGCTTGGTGATCAAGCTCGATGGCGCGCAAAGCGTCGAAGAACTCGCCGTCGGGCGTTATATTGTCGTGCGCGGCGATGGCAAGCGCTTCTTCTGCATGATCACCGACATTGTGCTGGACAACACCAACCCGGATATTCAAAGCGCGCCGCCCGATATCAGTGATCCGTTTTTGAGCGCGATCTACGTCGGCACAGCCGCATATGGCAAGATTCAAGCGCAACCCATGCTTGTGATCGATGACAGCGACGGCAAACCGCGTCCGGTCAAGACGGTGCCGGGTCACTTCAAGCAAGTGTTCAACGCCACCGTGAACGACGTGAATGCTGTGTTCGGTGAAGAAGACCCGACGCACTTCAACATTGGCTCGCCGCTGGAACTCGAAACCACGCAGATCAACCTTGACCTCAAGCGGCTGGCGGAACGCTCGACGGGCGTATTCGGCAAGTCGGGGACGGGTAAAAGTTTCCTCACGCGGATGCTGATCGCGGGCGTGATCGCGCGCGGCACAGCGGTCGCGCTGATCTTCGATATGCACAACGATTATGGGTGGGCGGCGACTGACGAAAGCGGCGTGCAGGCGAAAGGCTTGGGTCAGTTGTTCGGCAGCAGCAAGGTGAGCATCTGCACGCTTGATCCTGATGCGACACGGCGGCGCGGCGCGAAGGTCGATTTTGAAGTTCGGATCGGCTATGACGAAATCGAGCCGCAAGACATCGAGATGCTGCGCGTGACCATGAATCTTTCCGACGCGATGATTGACGCCGCGCACGATTTGCGGAAACGTTGGGGCAAAGGTTGGGTCAAGAAGCTGATCGAAGCCGACTCAAACGATATGGA
>JBGSRB010000379.1:0-2602 GCA_041737735.1 Anaerolineae bacterium
CAGCGCGCCACCAACGGCGCGATCAACGCCAAACTGCCGCGCAGCTTGCTGACGAGCGCGTGATCGAGCCGCTGTGCGTCGATCGTGCGCGCGTGAATCCGCAGCGTGCCTTCAGCATCAATCGCGCTGACTTCAGCACCCAACCCGCGCACGATCTCGATCTGCGCGCGCACATCGCCAATGTTCGGCACATTGCGTAAAATCACTGGTTCATCCGTCAGCAGCGCCGCCGGAATCAGCTTGAGGGCGGCATTCTTGTTGCCGCCCGCCGTCACTTCACCGCTTAAAGGCTGACCGCCTTCGATCACAAACTGCTGCATAAATTTCACCCTATCACAATGCGAACTTGATCGCCGGGCTGTGCGCCAATCCAATACGCGAAATTATCGCTATTAAGCGCCAATTCCAAAAAACCGCCGCTGCCGATCAGTGCGATGAGTTCATCGGGTTCAGCATCGGCGTAGGTGCGCGAAATGCCCGCGAGATCAAAATGACGAAAGCGCACAATAACATCCGACGGCAGCGTGATCACTTCCCCGCGCTTTTTGCCAAATGCAGGCGTCAGCGTCAGCGTACCGTCGGCTGCGCGCGTGATCCGTCCGATGCTGGTGGTCGCATTACCATACTGATCGGTGTAGAGAATTTCACCCGTGATGAATTTGCGCCCGACTTTGCATTCCGGTTCGGACAGCAGCGTGATCGCCGGCAGTGGATCGCCCAACACCGCGAACGGCACGCCGCTGCTTAGATGCGCCGCCACGGGCGCGAAGATGTCGCGTCCGTGAAAAGTCGCGCTCACGTCGGCACGCTGATAGTCTGCATTGGTCAGCGTCACGGCTTGATAATCGCCCTTGAGCGCCTGCACCACATACGATAGCAAACCGTTATCCGGCGCGACAAAGGTATAACCGCCCGCCTGCACCGCAATCGCTTTGCGCGCGCTGCCCACCCCGGGATCGACGACGCACACGAAGATAGTCCCCGTCGGAAAATAACTGAAAGCGTTCAGCAAGGCGAACGCGCCCTCTTCGATCTCACCGGGATGCACACCGTGAGTCACATCGACGATGTTGGTCTGCGGCGCGATGCTCATAATCACGCCTTTCAGCACACCCGCATAGATGTCCTTATAGCCAAAATCAGTCAGCAGCGCGATCACGGGTGGGTTCTTGGTTTCGCTCATCAGCACTTCCCCAAAATCGTTGACAACCGCACACGCGCTCATTATACTTACAAAATCTTACGTGTGAGGATTTTACCGCATGTCGCGCCAACACCATCACCACAACATCATAAATCACAGTTGGGTGTTGGTGTAAATCCGTCACGATCATCGTGCTATGTCGATTGAACCCCGCCCATGCGGGGTTTTTTATTTACCTACACAACAGGCTGTGCCAGCGAAAGGGCGTTTATGTTAGCCATCATTGATTATGGCGCGGGCAATTTACGCAGCGTCGTTCACGCGCTCAATTATCTGGGCGTGGAAAGTATGCGGATCGTGCGCACAGCGCGTGACCTGCGCGGCGCTTCCAAGATCATTCTGCCCGGCGTGGGCGCGTTCGGCGCGGGGATGCAAAAACTGCACGAACATGATCTCGTCCAGCCGATCAAGTCGGCGGTTCTTGCGGGCGTGCCGTATCTGGGCATCTGCTTAGGGATGCAGTTTCTATTCGAATACAGCGACGAAATGGGCGAACACGCGGGCTTAGGGCTGCTGCCCGGCATGGTGACGCGCTTTCCTAACCGCGACGGTTTGAAAGTGCCGCACATGGGCTGGAACGAACTCAACAGCACGCGCACCACTCCCTTAACGGCTGATCTGCCCGCGAACAGCTTCGCCTATTTCGTGCATAGCTACTACTGCGTGCCAGCCAACGACGCCGACACGATCCTGACGGCGGATTACGGCGCGCCATTCTGCGCGGGCGTCGCGCGGGGCAACATTTATGGCGTGCAGTTTCACCCCGAAAAAAGCCAGCAGACCGGACTCAGCATCCTGACCAACTTCCTGGAGCTAAGCGCATGACCGCGCCCGATTTCGTTGTTTACCCCGCTATTGACCTGCGCGGCGGGCGCGTTGTGCGTCTGCAAGAGGGCGATCCGGCGCGGCAAACCGTGTTCAACGATGATCCCGCCGCGCAAGCGCAAACCTGGATCGACGCGGGCGCGGCATGGCTGCACGTCGTCAATCTCGATGGCGCATTCGCCCAAGCCAACGCCAACGAGCGCATCTTGAGCGCGATTGCGCGCAGCGGCGTTCCCGTGCAGTTCGGCGGCGGAATGCGCGATCTCGCGGATATTGAGCGTGCGCTCAACGCGGGCGCGGCGCGCGTCGTTTTAGGGACAATCGCCGCCACCCACCCGCAGATCGTCGGGGATGCTATCGCCCGCTTTGGCGCGGACGCGATCTGCGTCGGCTTGGACTCGCGCGACGGTGTGATCACGATTTCGGGTTGGCAGCAGCAAACGACGATCACGCCGGCTGAACTCGGCGCACGCTTAGCCAACATGGGCGCGCGCCACGCGCTCTACACCGATGTTGCCCGCGACGGCTTGCTGACGGGCGCGAACATCGACGCCACTATCGCGCTGGGTGACG
>JBGSRB010000420.1:0-5379 GCA_041737735.1 Anaerolineae bacterium
CAGCGCGATCAGCGAGACGCAGGCGCAGCTCGACGCCATCGCGATTGAAATCGCCGGCTTGACCGAGCTTGCCAAAGAAGCGCAAGCGCGGCGGGCTGAGGTCAATCGACTGCATCAACTGGCGCAGGACGCTCAAAACACGTTGATCGCCGCGCGGCAAGCGCTCCATGCCATCGACGCTGCGCGCGTTCGCAAAACCGAGCGTGAAAGCGCCCGCGCGGAATTACGCGGCGAACTGGCGCTGTACAGCGAACTGCGCGAAGCCTTCGGTCAGAAGGGTGTTCCGGCGATGATCATCGACGCGGCGCTGCCGGAACTGGAAGCGTCGGCAAATCGCTTGCTCAACCGCATGACCGACGGACGCATGAACGTGATGATCAGCACGCAGCGCGAGAAAATCACGGGCGGGGTGCAGGAAACGCTCGACATTCAGATCGCAGACGAACTCGGCACACGCTCGTATGATCTGTACAGCGGCGGCGAAGCCTTCCGCATCGATTTTGCGCTGCGCGTGGCGCTGTCACAAATGCTGGCGCGGCGCGCGGGCGCACAACTCGAAACGCTGTTCATCGATGAGGGTTTCGGCACGCAAGATGAGGACGGACGCGATAAGCTGGTGGAGGCGATCACCGCGATTCAGGATGACTTCAAGATGATTCTGGTGATCACGCACATTGATGAGCTGCGCGATTCGTTTCCGGTGCATATCGCGGTCGAGAAAACGGGCAGCGGGAGTCATGTCAGCGTGCGGTGAGTGTTTGGTATACTAAAGTTGGTTCTAAACGCAAGTCTAGGAGGCGGCACGATGAAGCAGCCAACCCCACGCGAACAGCTTATAGAGAAAATCACGCAACTTTCGGATGAAGAAGTCTTAAAGACGCTGGATTATCTCACAGTGATCAGCCCGCCCGCCTCTAGTTACGACTCTGAACGCGATCCATTTGTACATGGTCTGTTTGATGGGTCAATTGACCTAGCCGAACGCACCGACGCAATTTTAGAAGCAGGTTTCGGACGCGAAGATGACGATGATGCGGTTTGACGCGGTTGCCGATACCAGCTTTATAATTGCCCTGCTCAACCGCAAAGATCGTTGGCATCGCGCGTGTCAAACGTTATACCGACAATCAACATTAATCGCGCTGCCGCAAACCACACTGGCTGAGGTTGGCTATTTGCTGCGAAAAGAGGTTTCGCCCCAGTCGGTGCGTGATTTTCTTTATGGCTTAACCGAATCACAGCTCCAAGTGGTAGCACTGGAAATGCCTGACCTGCTGCGAACTGCTGAAATCTTGGAGCGTTACGCTGACACACGCATCGACTTTGTTGATGCCTCAATCGCTGCCCTTGCTGAACGCCTGAACATCATCACTGTGCTGACCTTGGATCGACGCGACTTTTCCCTCTTACGCCCTCGCCACACCGCTGCATTCCAACTTTTGCCCGAAACAGTGCTATAGTCGTGTCAGTGCTGGTCGATTTTCCATGATGGGAACGTCATGAACCAATTCAAACGCTTTTGGACTCCGCTGTTGGCGGCGGCGCTGCTGGTGATCGTCGCTTTCGGCTTGATCGTCAATGTGCAGGTGCGCGCGCAGGATGGTGATCCGACGCCGCGCCCCACATCCGAGTTTGATTTCGTACTGCCGGCGACACTAGCGCCGCCCACGGGTATGCTTGATCCGGCGCTGCTGCCGAGTCTGTCGGGTGTGGGTGGACAGGCAACGAACGCGAATGTCGCCATCCGCAGCGGCGCAGGCGTGGAGTTTCCGCGCGTTGGCTTCTTGCGTCACGAGCGCTGGATCGACATCATCGGTTGGGATGGCGCGGATGAAGGGCGCACGTGTTCGCCTGATTTCGAGGCTGATCTCGATATGTGGGTGCAGGTGCAGATCGGCGGCGGTCGGCGCGGCTGGATCGCGCGCTGTGTGCTGACCATTCGCGGCAACGTCACCCAACTGCCGATTGTCACGGCGTCGGGCGAACGCATTTTGCAGCGCTAAATCATGCGCTTACGCTTAATCACGTTCGCCCTACTCATGATCGCGCTGACGGGCTGTGGTGCATCCGCGCAGTTCATCGTGCCAACCGACCGACCAACGGCGACACCCACACGCACTTTAACGCCTGCGCCCACGCTGGACAGCGACGCCACGCCGACGATCCCACCGACACAGCCGCCCATGACGGCGACGGGTGGACCTTCACCAACGCCGTTGTTTGGCGCGGCGTTGGCGACGGCGATCATGCAACCGACGGTGACTGAGGATCCGTTAGCGCTCAATCCGAACGCGCCGCGCATCGAGTTTTTCACATCGGATGCGGTGGCAGTCGCACCGGGGGGTGTGGTGCGGCTGTACTGGTCAACGCGCGGCGCAGCGGATGCGATCATTTATCAATTGGATCGCGGTGTGCGTAATCAGTTGTGGAATGTCGAGCCGGATGGCAACCTGCCCGTGCAGACCTCGCGCAATGATCGCGGAACGCTCGAATTTGTGCTGATCGTCGGCACGGTTGAGCAAACGTTGTCCGTGCCGCTGGCGTGTCCTGATGGCTGGTTTTTCAATCCGCCGCCTGAAGCCTGCCCGACGCGCCCCGCCCAGCAAACGCGCATCATCGAGCAGCCGTTTCAGGTGGGGCGCATGGTCTATGTCGAAACCGAAGCCAGCATCTTCGCGCTGTTCAATGATGGTTTCGCGCCCGCGTGGTTGAACGTAGAGGATCGCTATAATCCGGCGATTCACCCGGAAAGCGAGCCGAATTTCCCCGTGCCGCCGGGCTTTTATCAACCGCTGCGCCGACTGGGATTTGTGTGGCGCGGCAGCGATGCCGTGCGGAATCGTCTGGGTTTGGGCGCGCAACCGGAATTTGTGTTCGATGGGTTTGTGCAAACGTCGCAGACGCCCGAGGGCGCGCAAACCCTCTACATCAGCAGCAGCGATGGCGCGGTGTTGCAACTGTTGCCGGGCGGATCAGCGTGGCAGATTATCACGTCGCCTTCATGAACATGCGCTATCCTGCTAGGAATTGAGTTGGAGCGTAAACAGCATGGTTGTACAGGAAGCCCGCATCACAATTAATGACTTTCAGGCATGGCTCGACGCGCGCGCTGCTGAAGGCGATGACCGCCACTATGAGCTGATCGATGGAGAGGTGGTCGCCAAAGTGCCAACTGAAGAACACGGCGCGATCTGCGTCAAACTGATTATGTTACTAGGCATGTTTAACGAAACGCATAAATTGGGGCGTCTGACCACCGAAGCCCGCCACCGCGCGAGCGCCGACGACGCGCTGAATGATCGCATTCCCGATATTGCTTTCACGCGCAGCGAACGCCTGCTGCCGATCACGACGCAGGGCGCAGTGCCGCAAATGCCCGATCTCGCGGTCGAGATCATGTCGCCATCGAACACGCTTAAGACGATGCGCGCGAAAGCCGAATATTACTTGGCGCACGGAACAAGTCTGGTGTGGATCGTGATCACCAATAAGCGCTTGATCGACGTGCATACGCCTGATAGCAGCGACATTTTGACTATCGATGAAGCGCTCGACGGCGGCGTGCTGCTGCCCGGCTTGTCGATTCCGGTGCGCGCAGTGTTTGAGGTCGCGTAGATGCTGAATGAAACCGCTTCATCAACCGATGACCGCCCACTCGCGCGCGCGTCGGTGCGTTATGATGCTGAGCAGCATAACCCGCAGCACGACACGCTGCGCCAACTGGTCGGCACGGTGCTGGTGATCACACGCGAAGAATTTGAGCCGTTTACCGCCCGCCAAAACGGGGATCGCACCCAACAGCTTGACCCGATGATGTTCGGGCAGAATCATCGCTTGCTGGCGCGTTTTGAAGGCAAGTTGATCGAAGAACCTGACGCCGCTTACGACGCGCTCGACACCCTGCTGACACCCACCAATCAACTAGCGCTGTTCCGTGAGGAAAAAGGCGCGCATGTGATCTACGTGATCTCAGGGCGCATCACGCCGCAGCCGCGCTCGTGGTGGCTAAACGCGGTGCTGTTCATCGCCACGTTGGGCAGCGTGCTGCTGCTCGGCACGGAAATGGCGATCAGCGAGATCGCCGCCGACAATGCGATTTTGGCGCGCCAGTTGATCGAAAATCTGCCGTTTGAGTTGTGGCGCGGCTTGCCCTATGCGATCAGCATCCTGCTGATCTTGGGCGCGCACGAATTGGGACACTACTTCGCGGCGCGTTATCACAAGTTGGCGGTCACGCTGCCGTATTTCATCCCCGCGCCGTTCATCAGCCCGATTGGGACGTTCGGCGCATTCATTCAACTGCGTCAACCAATGAAAAATCGCAAGGTGCTGTTGGATGTCGGCGCGGCGGGTCCGTTGGCGGGCTTGATCTTTGCCATTCCCATTGTGTTAATCGGCTTGGCAACTTCGCAGGTGCGCGAAGTGACGGGCGCGGGCTTGGTCGAGGGCAATTCGTTTTTGTATGCGCTGTCGAAAACGCTGGTGTTCGGGCGCTTTCTGCCGTCGGGCGGCGAAGATGTGTTCGTCAATCAACTGGCGTGGGCGGGCTGGACGGGTTTGCTGGTCACGGGCTTGAACCTGATCCCGTTGGGGCAGTTGGATGGCGGTCATATCCTGTATTCGCTGATCGGGGATCGCGCTCGGCGACTGTACTATCCCCTGCTGATCGCTATGCTGTTCATGGTGCTGTTCGTCAGTCAGTCGTGGCTATTGTGGATGATCCTGCTGTTCCTGTTCGGGCGGGTGTATGCCGCGCCGCTGGATATGATCACGCCGCTGGATGAGCGCCGCAAACGGATTGGCTGGCTGGCGCTGTTCGTCTTTATCGTGACGTTTGTGCCAATCCCGTTCAGCGTGACCGAAATTGCCAGCATCGCGCCGCCGACACCGCAACCGCCCGGCTCGACTGTTTTGCTGCCGCTGGCATTGGGCTTGGTCATGCTGTGGACGAGGCGCACAAGGTGAGATCATGCCGCTGAGCAAATGCTTGATCGCCAATCGCGGCGAGATCGCCGTGCGGATCATTCGTGCGTGCCGCGAGATGGGGATCGCGTCGGTGGCGGTTTATTCCGCTGTCGATGCGGATGCGCTGCACGTCCGGCTTGCTGATGAAGCCTACCTGATCGGCGCGGCAAACCCGACGGAGAGTTATCTCAACGCCGATAAGCTGATCGACGTGGCGCGGCAAGCGGATTGTGATTGCGTGCATCCCGGTTATGGCTTCCTGAGTGAAGTCGAAGCCTTCGCGCAAGCGGTGATCGACGCGGGCTTGGTGTGGGTGGGCCCGCCGCCGAGCGCGATCCGCGCGATGGGCATCAAGACCGAAGCGCGCGCCCTGATGGAACGCGCGGGCGTGCCGCTGGTTCCCGGCTTTCAAAG
>JBGSRB010000421.1:0-2623 GCA_041737735.1 Anaerolineae bacterium
TGTTCATTCCGCGCGGGGATGCAGCCACACTGTTCGAGATTGCGCCCGAAGTCAGCCACGCCGATGCGCTGCACGACTTGCACGCGCGCTATCCGCACGCGCTGATCGTCATGACGGCAGGCGACGCGGGCGCATTAGCGATCACACCTGCTGGCGTTGTCCACGAACAGCCCGCGTATCCCGCCAGTGAATTCTCGCGCGTGGGGCGCGGCGATGCTTTCTGCGCGGGCTTCCTCTCGGTGTATGCCCAAGCCGAAACGAACGCCTTCGATCTCGATCACGCGCTGCGTGTAGGTAACGCGACGGCGGCGCTCAAGTCGAGCATCGCCGGGGATGTGCCGCTGATCGATGCGGAAGCCGTCACTAAATTGATCGCACAGCAAACCACGCGCCTGATCCGTTGAGGGTGTGCGCCGTGGGGTCGCTAAGTTATACTCGCGCGTATGAGACACATTGGTATTGACGCGCGTTTGACGTACTACCGCACCGGCGGGATCAGCACCTACATCGTTCGATTGATCGACGCGCTGGCGCAGATCGACGCGATCAATCGTTACACCGTGCTGCAAAGCCGCAAACAGCGCGGCGCGCTCACACCGCACATGCGTTGCGCGCCGTTGTGGACGCCCGCGCATCATCGCATCGAACGCTTGGCGCTGTCGCTTGAGTTGGCGCGCTTTAATTTCGATGTGCTGCACACCACCGACTTTATCCCGCCCTACCGCGGCGCAAAACGTCATGTGATCACCGTTCACGATCTCAACTTTCTGCATTACCCGCAGTTCCTCACGCCGGAAAGCCGCCGCTACTATAACGATCAGATCAATTATGCGGTCAAGCACGCCGATCACATTCTGACCATCAGCACCGCCAGCAAGCACGACCTGATCAACATGCTCAATGTGCCATCCGACAAGATCACGGTGCATCTGCTCGGCGTGGATGAAGCCTTTCAACCACTGGCTGAGCCGGTCATCGCGCATTATCGCCGTGTGCTTGACCTGCCCGAACACTATTTGCTGTTCGTCGGCACATTCGAGCCGCGCAAGAATATCGCGGGGTTGTGTGAAGCTTACGCCGACTTACGCCGCGACCTGCCCGACGCGCCGCCGCTGGTGCTGGCGGGCAAGCCCGGCTGGAATTTCGAGGAGACGCGCGCGCGTATTGCTGCGCTCAATATCGACGATCATTTACTGTGGCGTGAAGCAGTCTCTCAGGATGCGCTGCCCGCACTGTATAATGGAGCGTTGGCGCTGATCACGCCGTCGTTTTATGAGGGCTTCGGTTTTCCGGCGCTCGAAGCGATGGCGTGCGGCACGGTTCCCATTGTCAGCAATCGCTCGTCGCTGCCCGAAGTCGTCGGGGATGTGGGCTTGCAAGTGACGCCCGAAGATCGCGCGGCGATCACTCAAGCCATGCGCCACGCGATCAGTGCTGACGACTGGCGTGCGCAACAACGTGAAGCCGGGTTACGCCGCGCTGCGTTGTTTCGCTGGGAAGATACCGCGCGCGCCGCTTTATCGGTCTATCAATCGGTTGTGTGATTTTTATGCGTGTGCTTCTACTCACTCCCGCGCTGCCGTACCCGACCCATCAGGGCGGCGCGCTGCGGAATTTCGGCATTCTGAAAGGCTTAGCGGAACGCGGTCACGCGGTCACGCTGATCAGTTTTCACCATAATGGCGCGCCGCCTGATGTGCTGCGTGATCTATGCGAGCGCATCGAGATCGTCGCGCCGCCGCCGCGCTCAAAGCTGCACCGTGTGCGCGATCTGTTGCTGACGATGCAGCCCGATCTCGCGCGGCGGCTGGAGTCATTCGCGTTTCGGGATCGACTGCGCGATCTGCTGCGCACGGAAACCTTCGACTTGATCCAGTTTGAAGGCTTAGAGATGGCGATCTATTTGAGCATGACGCGCGAACTTCAGCCGCGCGCCAAGCTAATCTACGACGCGCATAACGCCGAACATGCCTTGCAAGCCGTGATCGCGCGCGTGGAAACACGCACGCTTCCGGCGCTGTATTCGCGCGTGCAGGCAGGGCGAATCGCGCGCTTCGAGCGTCTGATCACGCAAAGTGCTGACGCCGTGATCGCCGTCTCGGATGAGGATGCCGCCGCGCTGCGTCCGTGGCGCACCGATAACACCATCTTCATGCTACCCAACGGCATCTTTGCCGATGACTACGCGCAAACGCGCTCGGTGCTGCAACTCACAGGCGCGCCCATCGTTTTTACGGGCAAAATGGATTATCGCCCGAATGTCGATGCGATGCTCTGGTTCGCGGATGCCATTCTGCCGCGTGTGCGCGCGCAACGCCCCGACGCGCGCTTATACATCGTCGGGCAGCAGCCCCACGCGCAGATCGCCGCTTTGCGCGCGCTCGATGCCATCGAAGTCACGGGTTGGGTGGCGGATGTGCAGCCATTTCTGCACGCGGCAAACGTCTATATTGCGCCGCTACGCATGGGCAGCGGCACACGCCTGAAAATTCTAGAAGCGATGGCGGCGGGTTGTGCCGTCGTCGGGACATCAGCGGCGGTCGCCGGACTGAACGCGGAAACGCGCGCCGCGCTGATCATCGCTGACGATGCGCTCGCCTTCGCCGATGCGGTGATCGCGCTG
>JBGSRB010000319.1:0-1927 GCA_041737735.1 Anaerolineae bacterium
AACAGCACCCCCAACGCCGCCCATCGCGCCCGCGCACCTTCATCGGTGCTATGTTGCGCGGCATCTGGATCGGCGTGCTGGCGGTGCTGCTGGCGCTGGCGGTCGGCGTGCTGATCTACGGCATCATCATCCCACGTTTGCCCTGATCGGCTTACTTGCGGCGCGAGCGTGACGCGCGCGGCTTGGCTTCGGCAGTGTGTTCGTGCATCGCCAGCAGCACCACGCTGTGATCCTGCACATGATACGTGTTGGCATTGACGATCTCGTGCCGCCCGCGCTCGCAAAAATCGTGCGGCGACTCCAGTGCGGTGTCCACGATGCGACTCCATACGTTGCCTTTCGGCAGCGGCGGCAGTTGAAATTCAAGATCGCCCCAAAACGCATTGATCATGATGTGCAGATAGTCGCCTTCGTCGGCGCGACCGAGCGAGAACGCCAGCGTGCGCGATCCGGCGCCCCAATCGGGTTGACCGAGCTTGACGCCATGCCACTCGATCATCATGCGGTTGTCTTCATCGAACGACGACCAGAACTCACCCAATGTGAAAATGCGATGTTCCTGCACAAAGTTGATCAAACCGCGTGTGAAGCGCAAAAAGTCGCCGTGCCGTTCCACGTCATGCCAGTTGAACCAACTGAGCAGGTTATCCTGCCCATAGGCATTGTTGTTACCCGCCTGCGTGCGGCGCACTTCATCGCCCATGAGGATCATCGGCGTGCCTTGCGACAGCATGAGGATGGTCATGAAGTTGCGAATTTGCTTCTGGCGCAGGCGCTCGACATGGGGATCATCGGTGGGCCCTTCCCAACCGCCGTTCCAGCTATGATTGTCGTTGCCGCCATCCATGCTGTTTTCGCCGTTGGCGTCGTTGTGCTTCTCGTTATATGACACCAGATCGTTAAGCGTGAAGCCGTCGTGTGCGGTCACAAAATTGATGCTGCGTTCGGGCATCCGGTCGGGATCAGGGTAAATATCGGGGCTGGCGAGAATGCGCGACGCCAACGCCGACACCAAACCGGGATCGCCTTTGACGAACTTACGCACATCGTCGCGATATTTTCCGTTCCATTCCGCCCAGCGATGCCCGATGAACGAGCCGACTTGATACAAGCCGTCGGCGTCCCACGCTTCCGCGATGATTTTCGTCCCCGCCAGAATCGGATCGCTTTCGATTTCCCACAGGATCGGCGGGCTGGGCAGCGGGAAACCCAGTTCATCGCGCGACAGCACCGACGCGAGATCGAAGCGGAAGCCGTCCACGTGCATCTCGCTGACCCAATAGCGCAAGCTGTCCAAGATCATGCGCCGCGTGATCGACTGGTTGGCATTCAGACTGTTGCCCGTGCCGCTGAAGTTCATGTAATACTGCTGATTCTGCGCCAGAATGTAATAGGCGCGATTCTCGAATCCGCGATGGCACAGCGTGGGACCGTTTTCGTTGCCTTCGGCGGTGTGGTTGTAGACGACATCGAGAATCACTTCGAGGCCCGCTTTGTGCAGCGCCTTAACCATCTCGCGGAACTCGCGCACGGGCGCTAACGGATCGCCGCCGGCTGCATACTGCTGGTGCGGCGCGAAAAAGCCAATGGGCGAATAACCCCAATAGTTGGTTTCCAGCGAGAGCGCGCGATCCTGCGGGTCAAATTGATGCACGGGCAGCAGTTCAACCGCTGTGATGCCCAACTCTTTCAGATAGGGAATCTTCTCGATCACGCCCAGATACGTGCCGCGAATGTCGTCATTCAAGCCCGATGATTCATGCTTGGTGAAGCCGCGCACGTGCATCTCGTAAATCAGCGTGCGCGAATAGGGAATCCCTAACGGGCGGTCGCCTTCCCAGTTATATTCGAGATCAACCACAACGCTTTTCATGGCTTGCGCGCAGTTGTCGTAACCATGTTCAATTGCAGCGCCGCGATCATAATT
>JBGSRB010000439.1:0-5216 GCA_041737735.1 Anaerolineae bacterium
CTTTTGCTGTGAAAAGCGTCTGAATTTCAGATGTCGAATTTCAGCTATTTTCATGTAATAAAAACAGGCGCGTCCCCACATGAGGAGACGCGCCTGTTGATCGTTACGTGATTGCCGCTTCGCTGCGGCAGCATCGTGCGCGGACGCGCTTACCCGTCCTGATCGCTGCCGATGTCGAGCAGTGCGGTCGGCACTTTCGACGGACGCGGCTTTTCTTCATCTTTGCCGAAGCGGATCACATCGCCGCCTTCGGTGATGGCTTCGACTGCCAAGCCCAAGCTTTGCAGTTCCTTGACCAGCACGCGGAACGAGGTCGGGATGCCCGGTTCTTCAATCGGGTCGCCCTTGATGATCGCTTCGTAGGTCTTGACGCGCCCTTGCACATCGTCTGACTTGACGGTGAGCATCTCTTGCAGCGTGTACGCCGCGCCGTAGGCTTCCAGCGCCCACACTTCCATTTCGCCAAAGCGCTGACCACCAAACTGCGCCTTGCCGCCCAAGGGTTGCTGCGTCACCAAGCTGTACGGACCCGTCGAACGCGCGTGAACTTTATCCTCGACCAGATGCGCCAGCTTGAGCATGTGCATCATGCCCACGGTCACCGAACGGTCGAACGGTTCGCCCGTGCGCCCGTCGTACAGCCGATATTTGCCATACACCGGCACGCTTTCACCCGTGTCGAACATCACGCGGTCGGCAATCGCCAGGAGTTCTTTACCCGTCAGATCGGCGGGAACTTCCGTGTCAGGCGACGCCCACTTGATCCACAGGTGCAGCGCCACGTTATAAGCGTTCGCGTCGCGGCGGTTGCGTTCATCGACCGTCACTTCTTGCGCGTCGAACACCAGCACATCATCGGGATCATGTCCCTGTTCGCGCAGCCACTCACGCAGCACGGCGCGGCGCGCATACACCGGTTCCATCAACAGCAGATCGCTGTCGTAGTCGGCATCATCTTTGAGCAACTCGTGAATGTAGAGGCGGCGCACTTCGTCGTCGTCCTCAAGTTCTTCCGGGTTGTATTCAAACTGCTCAATCCACGCCCACGCGCGCTCGGTGATCACTTCCCACGCGCGATCGATCATCCACGCGCGACCGAGTTCGGCTTGAATTTCCGACTCTTTCGCGCCGTCGAACACAGGCGTGATCGCGCGGAAGCCCAAGCGATCCGCCGCCCAACCGAGATGGATTTCCAGAATTTGCCCGATGTTCATGCGCCCCGGCACGCCCAACGGATTCAGGATCATCTCAATCGGACGCCCATCTTCGAGATAGGGCATATCCTCAATCGGCACGATCTTCGAGATCACGCCCTTGTTGCCGTGCCGACCCGCCATCTTGTCACCGACGGTCAGCTTACGCTTCTGCGCCACAGCGACGCGCACCATCTTCTCGACGCCCGCCGGCAGATCAGGGTGTTCTTCACGGGTGAAGGTCTTGACATCGACGACCTTACCCTTCTCACCGTGCGGCATCCGCAGCGATGAGTCTTTGACTTCGCGCGCCTTCTCACCGAAGATCGCGCGCAGCAATTTTTCTTCCGGGCTGAGTTCTTTTTCACCCTTCGGCGTGATCTTGCCCACGAGAATATCGTTGGGTCCCACTTCCGCGCCGATGCGGATGATGCCGAACTCGTCAAGGTCTTTCAGCGCGTCCTCACCGACGTTGGGAATGTCATAGGTGATTTCTTCAGGACCCAACTTGGTATCGCGCGCTTCGACTTCGTGCTTCTCAATGTGGATCGACGTGAACTTGTCCTCACGCAGCAAGCCTTCACTGATGAGCTGCGCGTCCTCATAATTGCCGCCATCCCACGAGATGAACGCGCCGAGAATATCATGACCGAGCGCGAGCGCGCCGTGTTGCGTCGATGAGCTGTCCGCGATCACATCACGCTTTTTGACGTGCTGCCCCTTGACCACCACCGGACGCTGATCGACACACGTCGACTGATTCGAGCGGTTGTACTTGCGCAGGCGGAACACGCGCTCATCGCCCGATGTCGTCAGCACGACGACGCGATCGCCCTGCACGCTGGTCACTTCGCCGTCCACGTCGGAAAGCTGCACCTGACCGCTGTCGAACGCGGCTTGCGATTCCATGCCCGTCGAGACAATCGGCACATCCGGACGCAGCAGCGGCACTGCTTGGCGCTGCATGTTCGAACCCATCAAGGCGCGTCCGGCGTCGTCATGTTCAAGGAACGGGATCAGCGCGGCGCTGATGCCCACGATCTGGCGCGGCGCGATGTCGATGTAGTCGATGCGGCGCGACGGCGCTTGCAGAAACTTCTGATTGTGCCGTGCTGCCACGCGCTCGGTGATGAATTCACGGCGGGGACCCAGCTTGGCGTTCGCTTGCGCGATCACGAAGTCGTCTTCTTCGTCAGCCGAGAGATAGATCGACTCGGCGGTGACGAACGGCATCACCGGCACTTGCTCGATGCCCGCTTGTTGCAGCTTCAGCGCCAGCGCTTCATCGACCAGCGTGTCCTCAGTCGCGATCACGTTGTCGTTCGCGTCGGTCACATCTTCACGCAGCGCGCGCCCGATCAAGTCGGGATCGTTCGACGGCAGGAATTTGATCACCGAACGGTAGGGCGTTTCGACAAAACCGTATTCATTGACGCGCGCATAGCTCGCCAGGCGTCCGATCAAGCCGATGTTGGGCCCTTCCGGCGTTTCAATCGGGCAGATGCGCCCGTAATGGCTATGATGCACGTCACGCACATCGAAGCCCGCGCGTTCACGACGCAGACCACCGGGACCTAACGCCGACAGCGTGCGCTTGTGCGTCAGTTCCGCCAGCGGATTGGTTTGTTCCATGAATTGCGACAACTGCGATGAGCCGAAGAACTCACGGATCGCCGCCACCACCGGACGAATGTTGACCAGCGTCACGGGCGTGATGTGTTCCGAATCGCCGCGCGTTGACATGCGATCCTTGACCACGCGCTCGGTGCGGCGCAAGCCGATCCGCAGCTTATTCTGAATCAACTCACCGACAGTTTTCACGCGGCGGTTGCCGAGGTGATCGATGTCGTCGGGTTGGGCTTTGCCGTTGTTGATCAAGATCATGCGCTCGACCAACTTCACAATGTCGGCTTTGGTGATGATGCGCGTCTGCCGTGAGATCGTGCCATCCAAGCCGAGTCGCTGGTTGAGCTTATACCGTCCGACGCGCTCCAAGTCATAACGGCGCAGATCGAACAGTTGGCTTTCGAGATATTCGCGCGCGTTATCCAGCGTGGGCGGGTCACCGGGGCGCATCCGGCGGTAGAACTCGATCAACGCGGCTTCCGCGATGGTCTGTTCTTTCTTGAGTTCCCACGCGGGTTCAGCCTTCAGCGTGCTGATCATGTATTGATGATCGGGATCGGTGTCGATGTTGGCATACAATGCCAGCATTTCTTCATCGCTGCCCGTCTTGATCGGGGACAGTTCCATCGGCAGGTGATCATTCACCGCCGCCAGCGCGCGCAGCAGAATCGTGACCGGAACGGTGCGCTTACGGTTGAACTTGATCGTCAGGTAATCGCTTTTGCGCGTTTCAAATTCCATCCACGCGCCGCGATCCGGGATCAGCTTGGCGTGCGACATCAAGCGACCCGTTGTGCGATCTTCTTCGGCGTCGAAATACACGCCGGGCGACCGGATCAACTGGCTGACGACGACACGCTCGGTGCCGTTGATGATGAACGTGCCTTTCTCGGTCATGATCGGGAAATCACCGAGAAAAATATCCGACGTGATCACTTCGTCGCCCGCATCGCGGTTGACCAGCGCCACGCGAATATACAGCGGCGCCGAAAACGACATATCGCGCTCAAGGCACACATCTTCGCTGTATTTTGGTTCCTCAAACCAATAGCGCAAGCCAAAATCTTTGGCTTCCTGACTCTTGCCGGGGAAGTACAGCTTCAAGCCGCCGTTGTAACTCTCAATTGGGCTGATCTCATCAAACAGATCGGCTAAGCCTTCAGCCAAAAACCACTGAAAGGATTGAAGCTGCACTTCAATCAGTGACGGTAAAGCCTGAACATCGGGGGTGCGGGCATAATTCTTGATGTGCGTTAGACGTTGCAAAGCAGCGCTCCTCGCCTACTTACGCGGAAACGTGAACAGACAGACGTTGGGACATAACGGGCTGTAGTGTACACTTGACTCGCGGCGCATGTATTTATCAACTGGGGCAAAATTGTCCACAATGTGAATGACTATTATAGCGGCATGAATCATAAGCTGTCAACAGGGATGCTGACTCGAACCCTGAGACACAGCCGATCTATCGGGGTGATGTTGCTTCACTGCCCCAACTATAGCAGAAAATCGCCCGCCGATGCAAATGATTAGGGTGTGCTTACAACCCCCACACCCCAACCCATCGATCCGCTTTACTTTAATTGGCGCGGGCGTAGGCAAGCGCTTCTTGCAGCGTCGCAAAAATGCGGATATTGGTGTTGCCGAACGTTTCGCTGGTCAAGCCTTTGACCGCCATCTGTTGCAGCGCATCCCCGACCACCATCAACGCCTGCTTGATGTTGCGATGGTGCAGCAGCGGGTTATCCCCGCGCGCGGCGGCGTTCGTTCCTTCAATGGTTTGCTCAAGCGTGAAGCGCACGGCGCTCATATCGCTGATGTAATAGGCGGGCTTCGCCAAGCCATCAAGCAGCTTCATCGCCTCTTGGGTGGATTTTGTCATCTCGGTGGCGTAATCATAATCCGCGTGCAGTACCATGAGTACGGCGGAACTGTCTTTCCGGTATTCAAGCGTGTACGACATGGGTTTACCTCAGTCTGAATTTGCATGATTAAATACGAATCAAAGATATACGCACGCGCGCGGTTTGATAATTGAGGTTGTGTTAAGAAGCTTTAATCCTCAATGGATCGCCGCCTGAAATGAGCAGCCAACCCGCCCCTGTGGTATACTTTATGGACATCCGTTCGTGAACCCAACTCATGCCGATCAACCATCTTTCGCTGACCAATTTTCGCAATTACGCGCGCTTGGAACTCAGCCTGCCCGCCACGCAGCCGATCCTGCTTTACGGCGCGAACGCGCAGGGCAAGACCAGCCTGCTCGAAGCGATCTATTATCTGGCGACCGCGAAAAGTCCCTACACCACCAGCGACCGCCAGTTGATCCACTGGCGCGCGGAAAGCGAACCCGTTCAGGTGGCGCGCGTCAGCGGCGACGTGACCACCGCGCAGGGC
>JBGSRB010000473.1:0-7617 GCA_041737735.1 Anaerolineae bacterium
CGGGTGCTGGCGCTGGCGTTCACGCCCGACGGATCGCGCATTGCGTCGGCGGGCGCGGATGGTATCGTGCGCGTGTGGGATTGGACGACGCGCGCACAGATCGACGCTTACGCGCTGGACACGACAGGCATCACGATCACGGCGCTGCGCTTCGCCACCGACGGGAATACGCTGGCAATCGGCACGAACCGCGATACGCGCCTGTGGCAGATCGAGTCCGAGCTAACCTTCACGCTCGACAGTGGTGCTGTCACGGCTGATCTGCTGTTGTTCGCGCCCACTGGACGCTATCTGCTGGCGGGCAGCGCGCAGGGTGGCATATCACTGTGGGATTTAACCGAGGCGCAGCTTGCCGCACGGTTGGATGCGCGCGGAACAGCGTTGAGCGCAGCGTTCTCGGCAGATGGCGATCTGCTACTGACGAGCAGCTTTAACGGCGAAACTGCCCTGTGGAATGTGGCGAGTGTCACGGGCGAGACGATCAACAAAGCGGTGTTGGAAGTCGGCACGAACCAGATCACCAGCATCGCGTGGAGTGCTGACGGCGTGACGCTGCTTCTGTTCGATGCCGTCGGCGCGGTGTATGTGTGGGGCGTGGGGTGAGGGTTAGCTGCGTCATACCAATGTAAAAATTAAAAATCCACAGCTAAACCACATCCTAGTGCAGGACGTGCCTACAAATTCACAAAAATTTCGGATATGACCGCGCAGCAAGCCCCACAAAATGTTGAAAAATTGTTATACTTGATCTAACACCTGCTTAGCAGCGGCGCTATCTCGTGATAACTGCGCGTCGCTGTTCATCGCTGCCACAATGTTTAGCTGGAGCATGGAAATGGCAACTGTAAATTATCCCGATGTGCTTGGTCATGTAACGGGCGGCGCGCGTCAAAATGTCAATATCGCGCAGGTGGCACTTGCCACTCGTCCGCGCGTGGTGCGCGCTGGGCGCGCCTTTGAGGTGATTCTGCTGGTGCAAAATGCCGGGGATAGCGCGCTCGATCTCAAGCTGACGCTGCACCTGCCCGCCCACGATGCCAAGCGCCAGCGCGACCGCTTCATGACGAAAACAGCGCGCTTGATCGTCAATGTTAAGCCTGCGGAAGTCGGTTATGTTGTGCTGCCCGTCGCCACGCTTGCCGACACCGCCATCGGGGAAGGTTACAAGATCGCGGTTGATGTCGATGTGCAAACGTTAGGCAAAGCCAATCGCATCCGCGCGACGGACGGCGGCGGCAAACTCGACCTGACGACGATCACGCCGACCGCGCGCGAACACATCGAAGCGCTGATGGGCTTATCGTTCTCGACCGCCAAAACCGCCACCATCGGGCGCACCACACTGGAAACTACGTTCAGCGTGATGAGTGGGTCGATCAGCAAAATGACCGATTTCCAGCCCGGCTGGGTCAGTGTGGCGACGCTGCGTGATTTCAACGATGCGCGCCTGCTGCTGCATCGTTATGGCGACCTGATCAAGCTGAAAACGCTGCCGCAACTCAAGCGCGATCAGGTGTTCGCGCCGCTGGCAGCGCACACGCTGGAAGTTTTTCGCGCGGCAGATTATCGCTTGGGCGAAAGCGAAGCCAACGCCATCGCCAAAGTCATGACGCTGCTGCTCGAATACGCCGCGCCGATCCAGAACGCGCACGCGGGTGTTTCCGCGGGACGCTACAACATCGAAGCCTTGATCCAGCGTGACCCGCTCGAACGGATCGACGCGCCCGATCTGCCGCACTGGGTGCGCGCCTTGCTGCGCCTGATCGATCAAGATGAACGCGCCGCGCAGTATCCGCTCAAGCTGCTCGAAAAGCATCTGTATGACGATTTGCTGCGCGATGCCATCGATTTCTGTTTCGCGCAGGTTGCCACCGCTACAGGCGAGAACTTAGGCAGCGCCAGCGAACAAGACGACTATCGCGAAAAGCTGATCGCCGCGCTCAAGCAAGAAACGAACGAGGATACGCTCAATTTCAGCACGGTGTATCTGCCACTGTTGGCGGGCAGCGTGCTGATCAATGAGCTATTGCTGCTTGAAGGTGAGGACCCCGACGCTTTATCACGATCGCTGCAAGCCGCGATTGAGTCGCGCCGTGAACAAGTGACCACGGGTGATCTGCCTACCTTCAACCTGATGATCGATCTGCTGGATCGCACGGCGCAGCGCTTGGGCTATCGCGCGCATGATTGAGCCTATAATCGTTGTTAAACCTTGGTGCTGGCATCACGAGCAAACAACATGAACCCAAACCTGAACTTACCCTATCCGGATGTGTTGGGCGCTATTGCGGGCAGCATTCGCGTCACACTCGATCATCTGCAAGTGGCGGTCGGTGTGTTTCCGCGCACAGCCTACATTAACCAGCCGGTTGAGGTGGTGGTGCTGCTGCAAAACATGATCGATCAGCCGGTTGAGGTGCGCGCCGCGCTGCATGTTCCCAAGAAAGATGGGCGCGGTCGTCCGGTGATGATCAGTGTGCCGAAAACTGAGTTCCGCTTGACTTTGGCGGCGGGCGAAGTGGGCGCGCTGCGGATGCCCGTCGTGCCAATTATGCCGACGCCCGCGCAAGAGAACATCCCCCTCGTGATCGCCATTCGCCAGCGCAGCAAAGGCGGCAAGGTCGTGCGTCCAGCCACCAAAGGCGCGCCACCGTCAGCGCTGGCAGTTTCGCCGTTCAAGCTGCAAGCGCTGCGCGATGTCGAGTTCTTCGACCGCCGCCGTGATCGTTCGCCCGAAGATTTATACGTGTATTTCACGCTGGCGGAAAAGCACATGCCACCGCTGAAACAAACGCTGACGCCGACCTATGAAATCCTGTGGACGGCGGCGCAGATGGAAGCCGAGCGCGCGCATATTCTCGAACGGTTAGACGATGCGCGCACCATCGCCGCCGGATTCACGCCCGATGTGACGTATCCGGTCGTCGTGCGCGCGGTCGATGAGGCATACGCCGCCGAAGGGCTGCCGCTGCATCCGGGCGAAGCGCGCGCCATCGCCAAGTTGATCGCCTATACGCTCGATTATCGGATGCACACAAGCAGCGCCACGCCGCTGGACGATATGCGCTGGTTTCAAACGCTCAGTCAAGTGGTCGCCAGTGATGGCAGCGCGCTTAATATGCCGCCAGATGAGGTCGTGGCGCGCTATCTGTTCGATGCGGCGGTGTATGACGCGGTGCTGATGGGCTTCAGCGCGATCCGCCCGCTGGTGGGCATCGACCTGGGCGACCGCGCCGAACGCATTCATTATGCGAACCGCCTCACGCGCTGGCTCAGCGGGCTGGATGATCCCGATCTGGTTTACATCTATCTGCCGTTGGTGTTGGGCGGTGTGGCGATCAACCATGAGGTGCTGATCCCGAACCATGACCCGTGGGCGCTGCTCGATCAACTGCGCGAAGCCTATCGCGGGCGCATCAAGCTGGTGCAGGGCGAAGCTGCGGAAGTCTTTGATCTGCTCGATGGGTTGATCAAGCGCAGCGCCACCGAACTGACCCGCGCGCAGATCGGGCGCATCTAAAGTCGAGGGCGTGCTTGGGTGCGATCCACGCTTGTGTCGTCGGCTAAATCAGCAATTTTGACGAAAACATAGACCGTTTTTTAGACTTTTGCTGTACAATTAGAGTGCCTGCGAGCATATTGAAGATAAAGGGTCTTCACTTGCAGAGATGCTTGTGGTTGGGGCATCGGCTAAGCCAGATAAGACGTACCGCATTAACCTCCTGCTCGGCTGGAAGTTGTAAGTTTGTGTGTACCCCCAAAGGCTAGTGCAAAACCAGAATACCGAAACAGGAGTTTCCGAGTATGGCACAGCGTGTTCGCGGCACAGTGAAATGGTTCAACGGTGAGAAGGGCTATGGCTTTATCACCCGCGAAGGGGGTCCTGATCTGTTTGTTCACTACTCGCAGATTCAGGCGAACGGGTTCCGCAGCCTGAATGAGGGCGACGTAGTGGAGTTTGAAATCACGGATGGGCAAAAAGGCAAACAAGCCAGCGCCGTGACCGTCGTCAATAACTAATCATCGCCGACACATCCAAACCCGCACGCGTGACCTGCTCATGCGTGCGGGTTTTTATTTCCGCTCATGGTTCGTCCACTTACTGCGCGTCTTGTTGTTCGTGTTCGTTCGGGCGCACAACGACATCTTCCGTTTGGCGCACATGCGGCATTAAATCCTGCGGGGCAGGCGTGGGCTGCTGCACCGCGTTCCGCACCGGCGGGTTCACGTTGACTTCGCTGATGCCATTGCGAACGACGGTCAGCAGCTTGATCAGGTCGGTTTCGAGCTGGCTCAGGCTGTCCAGCACATAACCATCGGCATCACCCGTAATTTCTTCGGCTTGCTGGCGCGCAGCTTCGATGATGTTGGCGGCGCGGCTTTGCGCGGCTTGCACCAGCGCTTCGCGGTCAATCAGTTGATCGCCGCGTTCGCGCGCGATCTGCACCACGCGGGCGGCTTCTTCGTTCGCCTGCGCCAGAATGCGGTCGCGCTGCGCTAACACACGGGCAGCCTTTTCGATCTCTTCCGGGATCGAAATCCGCATTTGATCGATCAATTCGAGCGCGCGTTCTTCGTCGATCAGCGTAAATTTGCTGAACGGCACATGCCGCCCTTCGTCGATCAAGTCCTCAAGACGATCCACCAGATGTTGAATATCCATAAGCTGCCTTAAACCTCCGCCTAAATCCGCGCGTTAATCCCGAATACTATAGGTATAGCTAGGTCCATCAGCATTCGCGCGCAGTTCGCTAAACCGTGTTTGGAGGGCTTGCGCGATGAAATCAGGCACCATGCTGCTGACATCCCCCGCCAATTCCGCGATCTCGCGCACAGTGCTGCTGCTGATCGAGATGTGACGAATGTCGGTCATGATCGATACGGTTTCGAGATCAGGCGCAAGCTGTTTATTCGCCAGCCCCATGCGAAACTCGAACTCGAAATCGGAAAACACGCGCAGCCCGCGCACAATCACTTGTGCGCCGCTGATTTTTGCATAGTCTACAGTAAGACCTGAAAATTTCGCAACTCGGATGTTTGGGCTATCGACAAATGCGCGTTCCGTTAACTCCAAGCGCTCGTCCACCGAAAACAAGAGTTTCTTCTTGGGCATGTCATATACGCCGATGATCACTTCGTCAAAAATCTTGGCGGCGCGCTTGGCAATATCGATGTGTCCGTAATGGATTGGATCAAATGAACCGGGATAAAGCGCACGAATCATGGCGCTGCGTCCTTAAATGAATCTTTACACGTAATATCACAGTGTAAGCGATTCCGCGTGCTGGCGCAAAGGGTCAGATGGGGGAGAGCGGGCAACCGCTTCACAGCTTCGGTTGACTAGCCTTACCCCGGTTAGGCTGCTTAATGTGTTTCATGTCGCGGATCGGTCAGGTACTAGACGGCATGACTCGCGCGGCGGTATAATCGATCCATGGGTATGTAATGGAGATGTAACGTGACGAACCTGATCGACCCGAACGCTATTCCAGTGAGTGACCCTGCTGGTTGGCAGCCCGATCCGAATCATCCGCGCCGCCGCCCCCCGTGGATTAAAGTGAGCGCGCCGCGCGGCGATAATTATCAGCGCGTGCAAAACCTGATGCGTCAGCAAACGCTGCACACCGTGTGCGAAGAAGCGCAGTGTCCCAATTTAGGCGAATGTTGGGGACGCGGCACGGCGACCTTCTTGATGATGGGCGACACCTGTACGCGTTCGTGCGGGTTTTGCGATATTAAAACCGGACGCCCGTCGCCGCTCGACTGGAAAGAGCCGCTGCGCGTTGCCGAAGCGGTCAAGGCGTTGGGCTTGCGCCATGTCGTGATCACCAGTGTCAACCGCGACGAACGCGCCGACGGTGGCGCGCCGATCTTCGCCATGGTGATCAACCGCATTCGCAAAATTCACCCCGGATGCAGCATCGAAGTGCTGATCCCCGATTTCAAGGGCAATCGCGACGCGCTGCAAACCGTCATGGACGCGCAACCGGAAATTCTTAATCACAATGTCGAAACTGTGCCGCGCCTGTTCCGCAAGGTGCAGCCGCAGGATCATTACGAATGGGCGATGACCACGCTCGAAAATGCTAAGCAAATGGATCCGCTGGTGCTGACCAAAAGCGGGATCATGGTGGGTTTGGGCGAAACCTTCGCGGAAGTGGTCGAAGTGATGCAAGATTTAGCCGATCGCGGCGTGGATATTCTGACGATCGGGCAGTATCTCCAGCCGAGTCAGAAGCATCTGCCCGTGGAGCGCTTCTATCTGCCGGAAGAATTTGATCAGTTCATCGAAATTGGCAAAGCGATGGGTTTCAAGTGGGTGGAAAGTGGGCCCTTGGTGCGCAGCAGCTATCGCGCCGATCAGCAAGTGCGCGAGTTATCCAAGCTGAATTACATTCACCTTCGCACGGCTGAAGGTTAACCTCGTTAAGTTTGGGGCGAACACACAAGTTCGCCCCTACACCCAAGCTTACTCGCCCGGGTTAGACACGTGCGCGCGCAGCATCCATGCCATTTTTTCGTGCTGCTGCATCAACGCGATCAGGAAGTCGTTGGTTCCCATATCCTTGAGTTCTTCGGCAGTATCGGCGTCCTCGCGCAGTTGACGAATGATCGCCTCGTGATCCGCGGTCAAGTTGGTGACCATCATCTCAGCAGGGGGAATTTCGCCCGGCGTTTCGCTCAAACGCGCGTGCTGCTTGAACTCGTCGAGTGTGCCGATGGCGATGCCGCCCACCTGACGCACACGCTCGGCAGTTTCATCGATGGCAGCCTCAATCAGCGTATATTGTTCCTCAAACAGTTCATGCAGCGGCTTAAATTGCAACCCTGTCACGTTCCAATGATAATTCCGCAGTTTGATGTAAAGGACGTGTAAATCGGCAAGATTGGTGTTAAGCAGGTCGATCATCTGCTCGCGGGCGTCGCCGCTTAAGCCGATGTCACCGAGGGTCTGTTTCTTGGTCGCCATAGATGCTGCGCTCCATTCCTATACAAGGCGAATTTTATATTACAACTTGTATTATAACAGATAGCAGCGCGGCTGGCGATCAGCGTTCATGCACGGCTAATGCGGGATCGGGCTGGCGTTGTTTTGGGCGATACGCGGCGGTTACGGTTGAGCAAAATCCAATCCGCGCTCGTGTAATGCCTCTTTTAAGATTCTTACGCCTTTAAGACCCATGCCGTGCAGCGCGGCAATTTCCGCTTCGGTGACTTGAGTCAATTGTTCCATCTGAAAATAACCCGCAGCGTTCAAAGCTCTGATGGCGGGCGCGCTGACTTTGGGAAAATCGCTAGGCTTAGGATTATCGGTTGCCATTGTGTTTGCATCCTCATGCGAACATATATTCCAAATCCTAGTGCGAATTGGCGTAATTGGTCAAGTCCATCGCCCGCTTAATCATCTTGTGCCAGCCGCTTGAGTTCGTAGAGTTTGGTCAGCGCTTCGATGGGGCTGAGTTCATCGATGCTCAACGCGCGCAGCGCCGCCAGCGCGGGATTGGGCGCGTCGTCAAACAGCTTGACCGGCTGCGGCGCGTCGGGATTATTGCGGCGCTTGCGTTGGGCGGGCGTGTGAAAATCGCCGCCCTGCGTTTCGAGATCGCGCAGCAGTTC